>JAJYFW010000211.1 GCA_021785335.1 Pseudomonadota bacterium | reverse complement strand
GTCGCCCACCACGGTGTCGAACCCCTGCGGCAGCGCCTCGATGAAGTCGCGGCAGCGCGCGGCCTCGGCGGCGGCGAGCACCTGCTCCTCCGTCGCCTCGGGGCGCGCGTAGCGGATGTTCTCGCGCACCGAGCGGTGGAACAGGGAGATGTCCTGGGGCACGATGGCGATGGCCCCGCGCAGGCTCGCCTGGGTGGTCTCGCGCAGGTCCTGCCCGTCGATGCGGATGGCGCCGGCGTCCACGTCGTAGAAACGTTGCAGCAGCGCAATCACCGTGGACTTGCCCGCGCCGGATGCGCCGACCAGCCCCACGCGCTGCCCCGCCTCGATGGTGAGGTCGAGCCCGTTCAGGATCGGCTCGCGGCCGGGATAGGCGAAGCGCACGGCAGCGAACTCCACGCGCCCGCCGGCGGGGGCGAGCGCCCGCGCGCCCGCGGCATCCGTCAGCGCGTGCGGGGCGCAGACGGCGGTGACCGCCTCCTCCAGCCGCGCGATGTTCTGCGTGAGGTCCACCAGTGCCACGGCGAGGTCGCGCGTGCCGTGCAGGATGGTGAAGCCCATGGAGGTGATGAGCACCAGGTCGCCCGCGGTGCCGGTGCCGGCGCGCCACATCATGACGCCCCAGAACAGCAGGCCGGCCGTGATCGCCGCCGTCATCGCTGCGTGCAGCAGGCGGAGCTTTTCGAGATAGAGCAGGCTCTTCGTGCGCGCCCGCATCTCCTCGCCCAGTTCCTCGCCGAGCCGCCTGTGCTCGCGCAGCGTCGCCCCGAAGGCGCGCACCACGTGCATGTTGCCGATCACGTCCACCAGCTCGCCGTCGACACGCGCGGCGGCCGCGGCGTAGGCGCGGTGCACCTTCGTGCCGCGCTTGGCCAGGCCGTAGATGATGAGCGCCATGGCGAGCGCGACCCCCGCCAGCACCAGCGCCATCGTTGGGTTGATGGTGCCGAGGAACAGGATGGCGATCACCACCGCGAGGCAGGGCGGCAGCACGTTCCAGGTCAGCGCGCTTTCCGTGAGGTAGATCGCGTTGGCCGTCGCGGAGATGCGCCCGCCCAGCGTGCCCGGCAGCCGGTCCGCGAAATAGGCCGGCGCGTGGCCGGCGAGGTGCAGGAAGAGGTCGCTCCTCACGTCGCCGGTGACGCGGGTGAAGGTGCGCGCGGCGACAAAGCCCGCGACGCGCCAGGAGAAATTATCCGCGGCGATGAACGCGCAGAGGATGATGAGCGGCGTCCAGATCGCGTTGCCCGCCGCCGCCGGCCCGCGCGCCACCACGTCGATCAGCCCCTTCAGCGCGTATTGCGAGGAGGTGGAGAACGTCACGGCGAGCACGACGAAGCCGATGATCACCGCATGCGCCGCCCCGTGCAGCCGCACGTAGCGCGCGAGAAAGGCGATCGGGCGGCCCTGGTAGCCGGTCATCTCTGTCGGCATGATGGCGCACACACTACCCCAATACGGCGGATTTCGGGCCGGTTTTCGCCATATTCGCCCCCTAGTCGGCCGCCGCCCGCCGACCCCCACGGAGCCTGCCATGCGCATTGCCCAGATCGCCCCGCTGTTCGAGGCCGTTCCCCCCAAGCTCTACGGCGGCTCCGAGCGCGTCGTCTCGGCGCTGACCGAGGAACTGGTGGCGATGGGCCACGACGTGACGCTGTTCGCCAGCGGCGATTCCATCACCGCCGCGAAGCTCGACCCGCCCTGGCCGCAGGCGCTGCGGCTGGACCCCGAGATCCGCGACTGGGTGGCGACCTACCACCTGATGCTGGAATACGTCTTCCGCCGCGCGCACGACTTCGACGTGCTGCATTTCCACATCGACTATTTCCCCAACGCGCTGTTCTCCCGCCAGAACGTGCCCTTCCTCTCCACCATGCACGGCCGGCTCGACCTCAAGGAGTTCGCCGCCGTCTATCGCATGTTCCCCGACGTGCCGATGGTTTCGATCTCGAACAATCAGAGGAAGCCGATCCCGGACCTCAACTGGGTGGCGACGGTGCTGCACGGGCTCTCGCCCACGCTGCTGCACCCGGTGCCGGCATCGCCCGAGTATTTCGCCTTCCTCGGCCGCATCTCGCCGGAAAAGGGGATCGAGCGCGCCATCCGCATCGCGGGTGCGTGCGGCGTGCAGCTCAAGGTCGCGGCCAAGGTGGACCGCGCCGACGACGAATATTTCAAGAAGAGCGTCGAGCCGCTGATCCGCGAGGCCGGGGCGAACGTCGATTTCATCGGCGAGATCAACGATGCGCAGAAGCCCGCCTTCCTCTCCGGCGCCAAGGCGCTGATGTTCGCGATCGACTGGCCGGAGCCGTTCGGCCTCGTGATGATCGAGGCGATGGCCTGCGGCTGCCCCGTCATCGCCTTCCGCCGCGGCTCGGTGCCGGAGGTGATGGAGGACGGGCTCACCGGCTTCGTCGTCGAGAACGTGGAGGAGGCGATCGCCGCCTGCGGGCGCCTCGGCGAGCTCGACCGCGCGAAGGTGCGGCAGCGTTTCGAGCAGCGCTGGACCAGCCGGCGCATGGCCGAGGACTATGTGCGAGTCTACGAAAAGCTGATCGCCGCACGGCGCGCCTGAAGGTCCGCGGCGCGCCACGGCGGCGCGCGCGGGGAATCGGCGCGGGCTGATACGCTCCCTTCGATTCGGGGGAGAATCGCCATGCGTGCGGCGGGCGGAACGATATCGCGGGCGGCCATGGCGCTGGCGGCGCTGCTGGCGCTCTCGGGCTGCGGCGACCGGCGGATCACGGCGGCGGAATACAACGGCCGGCAGGAGATGGGCGCGGGCCGCGCCGCGGACGCGGCGCGCGAATACCGCGCGGCGCTGACACAGGCGCAGAAGGACGGCAACGCCTCCGCGATCGCCACGGCCGGAACCAACCTCGCCATCGCGGAACTGGCCGCCAACCAGCTCCCCCAGGCACTTGCCGATGCGCGCAACCTCCAGGCGGAGCTGGCGCGCCGCGGCCACGCGCCGCCGCCGACGCTCGGCCTGGTGATCGCGACCGCGCTGTACCGCCAGGGCAGCCTGTCGCAGGCCGGCACGGCCGCGCGGCAGGTCGCCGCCGGCCGCGACGAGGCGGTGGCGCTGCGCGGGCGCTTCCTGATGGGGCTGATCGCCGCCGAGCAGCACGACACGACGGGGCTGCTCGCGGCCTCGCTGGTGCTGGCGCCGCACCACGACCCGCTCTCGATCGCCGACACGTGGGAGCTCAGCGCCCGGCTGTCCCTCGCGCGCGGCGACGCCCAGGCGGCCCGCACGCGGGCGCTGGAGGCGGTGAAGCTGCGCACGCAGCTGCAGGACCCGCGCGGCGTGGCGCGCTGTGAGGCGGTGGCGGCGGAGGCCTCGCTTGCCGCCCACGCAACGGCGGAGGCGGCGACGCTGTACCTCAAGGCGGGCGAGGGCGAGGCCGCGGTCGGCGACAACGCCAGGGCGCGGGAATGGCTCGGAAAGGCGAAGTCGCTCACCGCCGACGCGCATGTGCGCGAGGAGGCGATGGCGGCGCTGGCCAGCCTCGGCGGCTGAACCCCCAAGCGGGCCGGGAAGCGGGCGGGGTAGCAGGCGGGCTCTTCCGCTCGGGTGCCGGCGTGCTATGGTAGCGATAACATAGGCGATCGCCACCCCCGACCAAAGGAGCACCGATGCCCCGCTCGTCCGACGCCGTCCGCGCCGCGCTGTCCGGCATTTCCGGCATTCTCGTCACGCCGTTCGACACCCAGGACCGGCCGGCGCCTTCGCGCCTCAAGCCGGTCGTGGACCGCGCCATCGCGGCCGGCGTGCAGGTGCTGGTGACCAACGGCAACACCTCCGAGTTCTACGCGCTGACCACGGCGGAGGCGGAGACCATGGTGCACGCCGCGGCGGAGCAGGTGGGCGGGCGTGTGCCGCTGCTGGCGGGCGTCGGCCGCGCCCTGCCGGATGCGCTGGCGCTCGCGCGCGCCTCGGCGAAAGCCGGCGCGGACGCGCTGATGGTGCACCAGCCGCCGGACCCGTTCGTCGCGCCGCGCGCCGTCGTCGAGTACGTGAAGCGCATCGGCGAGGCCGGCGGCGGGCTGCCCATCGTGCTCTACCTGCGCAACGACGCGATCGGGCTCGATGCGATCGAGGCGCTGTGCCGCGTGCCCGGCGTGATCGGCGTGAAATGGGCGAGCCAGACGCCGATGCGCCTCGCCGCCGCCATCCGCCGCGCGCCCGAGGGCATCGCCTGGGTCGCGGGGCTCGCCGAGACCTGGGCGCCGCCGCTCTACGCGGTGGGCGCGCGCGGCTTCACCTCGGGGCTGATCAATGTCTGGCCGGCGCATTCCGTCGCCATCCACGCGGCGCTGGAGAAGGGCGACTACGCAGCGGCGATGACGCTGATTGCGACGATGTCGGCCTTCGAGGAACTGCGCGCCGAGGAGGGCAACGGGACGAACGTCTCGGTTGTGAAGGCGGCGCTGGCGCTCTCCGGCCACGATTGCGGCCACGTGCGCGCGCCGGGCGCCTGGCCGCTGACCGCCGCGCAGGCCGGAAAGCTGGAGAAGCTTGTCGCCGCCTGGAACCTGCCGAGGCTCGCCGCGGCCTGAGGCTGCGCCGGTCTGGAAAAGGCCCCGGCCGGATCGCGCGATCCGGCCGGGCGCGCCGTCAGGCGGAGGCTTCGGTCTTGATGCCCTTCTCGGCCAGCATCGTCGCCAGCTCGCCGGACTGGAACATCTCGGTCACGATGTCGCAGCCGCCGACGAACTCGCCCTTGACGTAGAGCTGCGGGATGGTCGGCCA
>JAJYFW010000210.1 GCA_021785335.1 Pseudomonadota bacterium | reverse complement strand
GGGGTGCATAGAGCGCCGAACGATACCACATAGGCGCGACCACTTAACGGAACGTCCATGTCGAACCCAGGAGACGCCGACGCGACCCCGATCGCTTCGGAACGCCAGCTTGCCGAATACCTTGCCGTCGGCTGCAAGCCCGAGAGCGCCTTCCGCCTCGGCACCGAGCACGAGAAATTCGGCTTCTACACCAACGATCTCGCCGTTCCCGCCTACGAGCGTGAGGCGGGCAGGCTCGGCGGCATCCGCGCGATGCTGGAGGGCCTGACCGAGCCCGGCTGGGCGCCGATCATCGACAGCGGCAACATCATCGGGCTGAAGGGCCCGGCCGGTGCCGCGATCTCGCTGGAGCCCGCGGGGCAGCTGGAGCTTTCCGGCGGCCCGCTCGAGGACCTGCACCAGACGCGCGCCGAGTTCGAGGCGCATTTCGCCGATGTCCGCCGTGTGGCGGGGCCGCTCGGCATCGGCTTCGCGCCGGTCGGCTTCCACCCGCTGGCGCGGCGGGAGGACATGCGCTGGATGCCCAAGGGGCGCTACGCAATCATGCGTGCCTACATGCCGAAGGTAGGCACGCGCGGCCTCGACATGATGACGCGCACCTGCACCGTGCAGGTCAATCTCGACTACGCGTCGGAAGCCGACATGGTGGACAAGCTGCGTGTCTCCCTTTGCCTGCAGCCGCTGGCGACCGCGCTGTTCGCCAACTCGCCCTTCGTCGAGGGCAAGCCTACCGGCTACGTCTCCAACCGCGCCCATGCCTGGACCGATACGGACAGCGACCGCAGCGGCACCCCCGAGGTGTTCTTCGAGGACGGTTTCGGCTTCGAGCGCTATGTGCGCTGGGTGGTCGACTCCGTGCCGATGTATTTCGTTTACCGAAACGGCCGCTACATCGACGCCGCCGGTCGCTCCTTCCGCGCCTTCATCGACGGTCGGCTTGGAATTCCTGAGGCGGGAACGGCGACCATGGGCGATTTCGCCGATCACATCACCACTGTCTTCACCGATGTGCGGCTGAAGCGCTACATCGAGATGCGCGGCGCCGACGCAGGCACACTCGAGATGATGCTAGCGCAGTCCGCACTCTGGGTCGGCCTGCTTTACGACGGTGCGGCGCTCGCCGCGGCGAAGGCGCTGGTCGCGGGTCATGGCTGGCGCTCGTTCGTGGCGCTGCGCGGCCAGGTGCCGCGCACCGGGATGGCCACACCCTGGCACGGCGGCACGCTGCGCGACCTCGCGCGCGAGGTGCTCGCAATCGCGCGCGACGGGCTCGCGGCACGCGGGCGGCGGAACGCAGCGGGCGAGGACGAGCGCATCTATCTCGCACCGCTCGAGGCGATCGCCGGCGGCGCGCCGAACCAGGCCGAGCGTTGGCTGGAGCGCTTTCACGGGCCGTGGCGTGGCGATGCGTCGGCAATGTTGCGCGAGGCGGCGATCTGATAACCTTTCGCGACATGTCTCATTGCATAAGCGCCGCGTGATCGTCTCGCGGGATTTGTCGCGATAATAACGCTATCGTAGCGAAGCTTTCGCGCGCGGCACTTGCCGCGCCGCGAGGCTTCGCCGATAGTACCGAAAATGTCAGCAAGCGCATCACGCGCCGCGACGGGGGGACATGCCGCCGCGACCTTCGGGTCCGACGGGATGCTCGTGCGTTTGCGGCTGATCGGGCAGATGGAAGCCTGGTCGCTCACCTCCGAGAACATTCTGCCTACGGGGCGGAAGACCCGCGCGCTGCTGGCAACCCTCGCGCTGGCCTCGCCGCGACCGGTGCTGCGCACCAAGCTTGCGGAACTGCTGTGGAGCCGGCGGGGAGAGGAACAGGCCCGCGCGTCGCTGCGACAGGAGATCCACCGCCTGCTGGAGGCGATGGCGCCGCTCGGCACCCAGGTGCTGGCCATCAACCGCGACCATCTGGCGCTCCGGCCGGGAACGGTCTGGGTCGATGTGGACGAGGTGCTGCGCGCCTCGCCCACCAATCCCTCAGCGCTCTCGCTGCTCGACGGAACGCTGCTCGAGGATCTCGACGGTGTCGATCCGAGCTTCGACACCTGGCTTGCGGCGGAGCGCGAGCGACTGTCCGACCGCGCGCGCGACCTGGCGGAAACGCTGCTGCGCGAGAAGACCGATTCGGACAGCGTGATTCCCGCAGCGCAGCAGCTGCTCGCGATTGACCGCACGCACGAGGGCGCGTGGCGGGCGCTGATGCGCGCCTATGCCGGGCGCGGCGAGCGCGGCATGGCGATCCAGGCCTACGAGCGCTGCCGCGCGGTGCTCGCTGAGATGCTGGACGCGGAACCCTCGGAGGAGACGCAGGCGCTGGTTGCCGAGATCCGCGCCGCGGCGCCGGCCAAGCCGGCGGTCGGCACCGCGCCACCACCGCCGGTGCCGCGGCTACCGCTGCGAGCCTCGCCACTGCCCGAACCGCGCGAGACGCGCGAGGCAGGCCGCGCGGAGGCCGCGAAGCCGCACCAGCGCGGCGGCGCGCGCGTCGGCGTGCTGCCGCTGCAACTCGTAGGCACGAGCGAGGCGGAGGCGCATCTCTCCACCGGGCTCGCGGAGGAAATCACCGCCGCTCTCGCGCGCTTCCGCTGGATGTTCCTGGTCGCTTCCTCCTCGCTCGCGCGCTTCGCGGTGCAGGCGCGCGACGAGGTCTCCATCCGCCGCGCCTTCAACATCGATTTCCTGATCGACGGCACGGTGCAGAAGGCGGGCGAGCAGGTGCGCATCTCGCTGCGCCTGCTGGACCTGCGCGCCGGCAACCGCGTCGCCTGGTCACGACGCTTCGATCGCCCTGCCCGCGACCTGCTCGCGCTGCAGGACGAGATCGCTGCCGAGGTGGTGGCGCAGATCGACCCCGAGATCCTGCTGATCGAGGGCCAGCGCGTGGCCGCGCGCCCGCTCGCCGACCCCACCGCCTACGACCTCGTGCTACGCGCGTTGCCGCTGCTGCACCGGCTGGAGCGGGAGCCCTTCATGGAGGCAGGCGAACTGCTGCGCCAGGCGATCGGGCAGGAGCCGGACTACGCGGCGGCCCATGCCTGGTACGCATACTGGCAGATGTTCCTGCTCGGCCAGTCCTGGACCACCGACCCCAAGGAAGTGCTCGCGGCGGCCGAGGCCACGGCCGATCGCGCCATCACGCTCGACCCGCAGGATGCCAAGGCGCTGACCATCGCGGGCCATGTCCGCGCCTTCCTGCACCACCGCGTGCGCGAAGGGATCGCGCTGCACGAGCGGGCGCTGACGGTGAACCCAAACCTCGCCATGGCGTGGAACCTCTCCGGCGTGGCCCACGCCTATCTGGGGGACGTGGCGGAGGCGGAGCGGCGGGTGCGGCGCTACAAGCAGCTCTCGCCGATCGATCCGGCCGCGTTCTACTTCGACACCGCGGCGATCATCGTTGCCCTGATCAAGCGCGACCACGAGTCCGCGGTGCAGGCAGGCCGCGCGGTGACCGGCATGAACCCGAATTTCTCGGCGGCCTACAAGCCCTATGTGGCCGCCCTTGGCCATCTCGGCCTCGCCTCGGAAGCACGCGACGCGCTGCGCCGGCTGCTCGCGATCGAGCCTGGCTTCACGGTCAGGGCCTTCATCGCCAGTTCGCCGTTCGACCGCATCGAGGACCGTGACCACTACGCGGCGGGGCTCAGGCTCGCCGGGCTGCCGGAATAGATTACTCGGCCTTTTCCTTTTCGCCGCCCTTGGCGCGCCGGCGCGCGGCGGCAGCGTACTCGCCGCGCGGGCGCTTCTCCGCCACGTTCGGGCGCACCACCGTGTCGTAGTAGTCGTCCCAGTCCTCGGGCCGCCATTGCTCGAAGCCCGGCACCAGTTCCGTGTCGTTCTGGCCGCGCTCGTCCAACGCCTCGCGTGGCAGGGCCTGGGCCTGCAGGATCGGGTAGTCGGCGCGGAATTCCACCGGCACGCCAGTGCGGGTGACGCGGAAATTGGTGATCAGCGGGCCGAACCAGCGATCGGTCTCGATGATGCCCTCGTAGAACTCCACGGCCTGGCTGCGCGGCAGGTTGGCGGGAGGGCGCACCATCAGGCTCCAGCCCGGCGCGGTGCGCACCATCAGCCCCGTCCAGATCTGCACCAGCCCCGGCTCCTGCAGCGCGCCGAGGAAAGGCGGCGAGAATCCCCTGATCTCCGCCGGCACATGCTCGTCGAAATAGGCGGCAAAATGCGGGAACTGGGCGGCCTTGAGCGGCACCCAGCCGTCGCCGCCCTCCCAGGTCCAGACGAACTCGCTGCCGTCCCACATCAGCGAAAAGGAGACTGGCGGAAAGATGTAGTGGCCGAAAGCGGAGGCTGCGGTCACCGGCTCGCAGTAGCGGAACGCGCGTGTCGGCAGCGAGCCGGCGGCGGAACGGTCGGCGCGCTGCGGCGCCCGCGCGGTCGGGACCAGGCGGTAGAAGGTGACGCGCGGCGTGTGCACCGCAGCCGGTTGTTGCGTTTCCGATTTGACGTCGTCCGCCATCGTCCATTCCTCCGGGCAGGATGCCCGATGTGATCACGCCGCCAGGTCGAAAGCGAGAGCGCCGCCGTGCAGCCGGCATGGGTGAGGTCAAATGGAAGGGACCGGGCGCTGGCCCGGTCCCTGAAGCATTCGATCCCGACGAGGGTTGCGTTCAAAGGGTCGGCGACATCGCGCCGAGGCGAACCTTCGCGGCATCGGCAACCGGGAGCGACGGGCTCATCGCGCCCAGGCGAACCGTCGGCGACATCGCGCCGAGGCGAACCTTCGCGGCATCGGCAACCG
>JAJYFW010000209.1 GCA_021785335.1 Pseudomonadota bacterium | reverse complement strand
CCAGCGCGATGACCGAGGGGGTGACGACCATCGGCAGGAACAGCAGCGTGCGGAACCAGGCGCGGCCGCGCGGGATGCCAAGCTCGATGAGCACCGCGAGCGGGAAGCCGATGGCGATCTCGAGCGCGATGCTGACCACCACCCAGACGACGGAGTTGCGCACCGCGACCCAGAACACGGGATCGCCGGCGGCCTCGGCGTAGCGGGCGAGCGAGGGCGCCGCGTGCGGGTGGCTGACGCTGGCCCAGAGGTTCGCGACGATCGGGTAGAGCTCGAACAGCAGGAACAAGCCAAGCGCCGGCAGCACATAGGCGCAGGCCTCGATCTGGCTCGCCCCGATGCGCAGCCGCGCGGGGCGGCTGCGTCGGGCGGGTGGGCTCACGGTGCCGCCGGCGACAAGGCTCATCCTGCTGCCCGGCGTCCGCTCAGTGCGCCTGTTTCTGCGCGACGGCCTGCACGGCCGCCATCGCCGCCGCCGGCGTCTTCTGTCCGGCCGCGATCGCCTGCAGGTTGGCGACGAGGGCCTGGAAGATCACCGGGTTGCCGATGGCGTGCGGGTGGGCAACCTGCAGTTCCTGGATGTAGGTGTCGTAGAGATTCTGCAGGTGCGGGTTGAGCTTCTCCGTCGGCTTCATGCCGGCGAAGGCGGGCAGGTCGTTGAGCTGGTTGAGCGCCACCTGTTCGCCCACGCCGCTGATCAGTTCCTTGAGCACCGTCTCCGCGGCCTTGGTCTCGGCGGGTGAGGAGGCGGCTGACTTGGTGATGCCCCAGCCGAGGTCGATGCCGCCGAGCGGCGGGCTAGCCTTGCCGTTCGCGGTGACGGCGGGGAAGAAGAACTTGCCGTAGCCAGACATGGTCTTCAGCGCCGGGTTGGAGGAGAGGGCGGTTTCCTGCAGCCACCAGGAGCCGAGCGAGATCATGCCGACGCGGCCGGCGGCGAAGAGGTTGGCGCCGGTCGGGTATTGCAGCGCCGAAAGCGCGCCGGGCTGCACCACGCCCTCCTTGAACAGACGCTCCCACGCGGTGGCGGCGGCGACCATGCCGGGCTGCGTCCAGACCGGCATGCCTTCCTGCGCCTGTCCGAGGCCCTTGAGGTCGGTCTGGGCGGCGATCTGGGAGAACACCCAGGCGTCGAACAGGCCGGTGCCGCCACCCTGGTAGAAGGGGATAAAGCCCGCGGCCTTCAGCTTCTTCGCGTCGGCGACGAGTTCGTCCAGGGTCTTGGGCGGCGAGGCGATCTTTGCCTTGGCGAAGGCGGCGCGGTTGTACCAGATGTTCAGCACCTCGGCTTCCTGCGGCAGGACGTAGAAGCTGCTGTCGCCCTTGGGGTTGCCGAGGCGGGCCTGGGTGAGCAGCGCGGGAGCGAAGTTCTTCTGCCAGTCCTTGCCCCACAACGTCGTTGCCACACCGGAAAGGTTCATCAGGTGCGGGCGGTATTCCTGGGTGTAGGCGCCTGGCGGCAAGCCGATGATGTCGGGCAGCGTGCCGGAGGCGGCGGCGGCCTTGAGCGCGGTGTAATAGGCGGTGTGCGGTTGGATGGTGGCGCGCACGACGATGTCCGGGTGCGCCTTCTCGATCGCCTTGACCATGGCCTCGGTCGTGGATTGCACCGGGCTCCAGGACCACAGGGTCACCACGGTCTTGGCCTGGGCCGCGGCGAACGGCGCGCAGAGGCCGAGCGCCGTGGTGGCGGCGAGCAGCGCCCGCATGACGGGTCGTTTCGGTTTTCTCATGAGTTCCTCCCTTGGGATGGTGACGTGGTGGCAGGCGGTGGCTCGGGTTCGATCCCGAGTGCCCGGCGGCGGGCGCTCGCGAGGTGGGCGGCGAGGCCGGCGGCGGCGGCGGCGGCGTCGCGGCGCCTTATGGCCGCGATGATGACCGCGTGTTCGGCGATGGCGGGCGGCAGGGTGGCCGCGGAGAGGGTGACGCGCTCCGGCATCATCATGCGCATGCGGATGGCGTTGACGCGGTGGATGTCGCTGATCAGCCGGTTGTCGAGGAAGTCGACGACGACGTCGTGGAATCCCCAGTCCACGCGCTGGGCTTCGGCGAGGACCTCGGCGTCGATGCCGTGGGCGGCGGCCTTGCGCACCGCGTCGAGCTCCGCCGCCTGCTCGGCGACGAGGGCCTCGGGCGCGGCGGCGACGAAATGGGCGAGGGCGGCCTGCTCGATGACCTCGCGCAGGCCGAACGCGTCGCGCACCATGGAGGCGTCGAGGTGGGCGACCTGCAGGCCGCGCTGGGGGATGGCGTGCAGCAGGCCCTCGGCTTCGAGGCGCGGGATCATTTCGCGGATGGCGCTGAGGCGGAAGCCGGTGAGGGAGGCGAGCTCCTTCTGGGTGACGAACTGGCCGGGGGCGAGTTCGCGTTCCATCAGGCGGCGGGTGAACGCCTCGTAGGCCTGGTGGCGCTGGATCGCCTGGCCGGGCGCGCGGCGGATGCGTGACATCAGCCGCCCGCCATTAGCCGCCGGTAGGCGAGCTGGTCGTCGTGCATGCGCTGGAAGACGGCGTATTTCGCGTCGTAGTGGCGGCGCTGCGCGGGGTCCGGCGCGATGGTGCGGCCGGCGCCGCTCATCGCCGCCATCGCGGCCTCGATGCCGGGGAAGACGCCGCCGGCGACGGCGGCGAGGATGGCCGCGCCGAGCAGCACCGCCTCCTCCTCGCGGGCGAGGACGACGCGGCAGCCGGTGGCGTCCGCGTGGGCCTGGAGATAGACGGGGTCGCGCGTGCCGCCGCCGCAGGCGAGGATCGTGTCGATGGCGTAACCCTGCGCGTCGAGGGCCTCGACGATGTGGCGGGTGCCGAGCGCGATGGCCTGGACGGTGGCGAGGTAGAGCAGGGCGAGGTCGTCCGGGCCGGCGGCGAGCGGGAGGCCGGAGATCATGCCGCGCAGCGAGGCGTCGGCGCGCGGCGAGCGGTTGCCGTGGAAGTCCGGCATCACGTGCAGGCCGCTCGTGAGCCCGGCGATGGGCGTGCCGGGACCGGCCATCGCCGCGAGGCGGTCGGCGAGGAGGGCGAAGACGTGGCGGCCTTCGGCACGCGCGGCGGCGGCGAGGGCGGGGTAGGCGGCGTGGGTTTCCACCACGTGGTCGAGCAGCGCGCCGGTCGCGGACTGGCCGCCCTCGTTGAGCCAGAGGCCGGGGACCATGGCGGAGAAATAGGGGCCCCAGACGCCGGGGACGAAGCGCGGGGCGGGCGAGACCGCCATGTGGCAGCTCGAGGTGCCGCCGATGAGGGCGAGGCGGCGGTCGAAATCCGTGGGCCCGTCGAGGGCGGCGCCGATGACGCCGAGGCCGCCGGCATGCGCGTCGATCGCCGAGACGCCGACCGGGATGCCCGGCTCGAGGCCGAGCGTCGCCGCGGCCCCGGCGCTCAGCGTGCCGAGGCGCGTGCCCATCGGCGCGAGTTCCGTGCCGATGCGCGCGAAGCCCTCGTCGGCGAGTTCGCCGAGGCCGATCGCGCGGAAGTAACCTGCGTCCCAGCGCCGCTCGTGGCCGAGATAGGTCCATTTGCAGACGGTGGAGCAGAGCGAGCGGGTGAGCGAGCCGGTGGCCTTGAAGGTGAGGAAGTCCGGCAGGTCGAGGAAATACGCGGCGCGGGCGAAACGATCCGGCAGGTGGGTCTTGAGCCAGAGCAGCTTGGGCGTCTGCATCTCGAGCGAGATGCGCCCGCCGACATAGCGCAGGACGTCGTGGCGGCCGGCGTTGATGCGCTCGGCCTCGGCATCGGCGCGGTGGTCCATCCAGACGATGATGTCCTGGTCCGCGGCGCCCGCGAGGTCGACGGAGACGGGGTTGGCGGCGGCGTCGAGGACGACGAGGGAGCAGGTGGCGTCGCAGCCGATGCCGGCGATTTTGGGTTTGCCGGCGGCTTGCGCGGCTTCCCGCACGGCGGCCGCGACGGCGTTCCAGATGTCGCGGCTGGATTGCTGGGCGTAGCCTGGTGCCGGACGCCAGAGCGCGATCTCGCGGCTGGCGTGGCCGAGGAGCCTGCCCTCGCGCGTGAAGATGCCGGCGCGCGCGCTGCCGGTGCCGACATCGATGCCGAGCAGTGCTTCCAAGTCAGGCGGCTTTCGCGGCCGGCGTGTCGCCGCAGAGCGAGACCGTCATGCCGAGTTCCGCGGCCAGCGCCGCCTTGGCCCAGAGGGCACGGTCGGCCGCGGCGGCGGAGCGGGCGTAGGCGACCTGGATGTGGTTGGCCTTGTGGCGCGCCATCATCTGGTCACGCGAGACGCCGTGCAGGACCGCGTGCATGATCGGCCATTGCGCGGTGGTGGCCTGCCAGCGGCGCTCCGTCTCCGCGCGCGGCAGCGAGACGACGCTGGCGCGGCCGAGGTCCATGTGCAGCCTGCCGCCGGCGACGAAGACGCGCGACCAGACGATCTCGCCCGGCCGCGCGATGCCGCGCACGGTGCCGCCGCCGAGGCGGAAATACATCGGCGGCTGGCGCAGGCTGTCGGTGCCGCGCCAGCCGTCGATGTGGTGCGCGGGAGGGGCGGCGCCGGAGATCTCGAGCACCCAGACATAGTCCGCGGTGGTGCCTGAGCGGTCGGCGTCGGCCCAGCGAATGTCGTGCAGCGTGGTCTCGACCGGCTCGCCGAGGGCGCGGTGGACGCGGTTGGTGAGCAGCGCGTCGAGCCCGGCGCATTCGTCGACCTCGTTGAAATGCGGGATGGCTTCGCCGGGGCGGATCTCGCTGCCGTCCGGGCGGCGGGCGGGGGGACGGTCGTCGTTGTTGAGCAGGCCCTCGGCGAGGTCGGAGGCGGG
>JAJYFW010000208.1 GCA_021785335.1 Pseudomonadota bacterium | reverse complement strand
CCGCCGGGAACCCTGCCGATGGTGGCGATGCCGTGCGCCTGGAAGTGGAACGCGGCACTCGCGCCGATGGTGCCGAGCACGGTCAGGAGCGGGATGGGGACGCGGGGCGCGTAGCGCTTGCCGGACAGGATGGCGGCGACGACCAGCAGGGAGAGCAGGGCCGCCGGCACGCTGCCGCGCGGCAGCGCATGGGCAAGCTGCCAGGCCTGGACCAGGCTGTTCTGCGACGTCGTCGCAAGACCGAGCATGTCGCCGAGCATCACGATCCCGACCTGCACGCCGACGCCGGCGAGGAAGCCGACGAGAACCGTGCGCGACAGGAAATCGGCCAGGAAGCCAAGCTTGAAGATGCGGGCGGCGAGCAGGAAGGCCGACGTGAGCAGCGCGACCATGCCCACCAGCGCCATGTAATGCGCGCTGCCCGGCACCGCCATGCGCGAGAGCGAACTCGAGAAGATCGCCGCCGTGGCGCTGTCGGCGGCGACCACGAGGTGGGCGGACGAGCCGAAGATGGCGAAGCCGATCAGCGGCAACAGCACTGTGTAGAGACCGGTGATCGGCGGCGTGCCCGCGATGCGCGTGTAGCCGAGCACCTGCGGGATGTTCATCGAGGCCAGCGTCACGCCGGCGAAGGCGTCGCGGATGGCTCTCGTACGGGTGAACGGGCGCAGACCGGCGAAAACTCTTACGCGCATGTGGGCATGCCCGATCCCCGCAGATGCCGATGTCAAGCCGCTTCCCCGGCGGCACGGGCCGGAACGGGTGCCGTGCGCCGCTCCCCGCCATCCTGGTCGATGCCGGCGGCTTGCATCAAGATTGGGGGCGGCACGCGAGGTTCTGGCAAAGCGCGGGGCGGGGCGCTAAGCGCAGGGTGGTGAGCCAGGCGGTCGACCTCTTTTTCTATGCGCTCGTGGCGCTCGCGGTGATCATCGATCCCGCGGGGACCGCGGTGATGTTCATCGGGCTGACGCCGCAGAACACGGCGGCCGAGCGGGCGAGCCAGGCGCGGCGGGCGTGCCTCATCGCGTTTCTCGTGCTGGCCGTGTTCGGGCTCGGGGGCGAGTTGCTGCTGCTGCGGCTCGGCATCTCGCTCGCGGCGATGAAGGTGGCGGGCGGCATCCTCCTGTTCCTGACCGCCGCCGACATGGTGACGGCGAAGGGCGTGCTGCGCGCGACCAGCGAGGAGCGCGCCGCGGTGATCCGCACGCACGAGGACATCGCGGTGTTTCCGCTGGCGATCCCGTTTCTCGCGGGGCCTGGCGCCATGACGACGATGGTGGTGCTGCACGCGCGCGCCGCCGGCAATCCGCTCGCGATCGGGGCGATCGAGGTGGCGCTCGCGCTGGTGCTGGCCGGGACGATGGTGGCGCTGCTGCTGGCGCGCCAGCTCGCGCGGCTGCTGGGCGTGACCGGGGCGAACGTGGTCGGGCGGGTGCTCGGCGTGCTGCTGGCGGGGCTGGCGGCGCAGCTGGTGCTCGACGGCGTGCGGCAGGCGTGGGGGATCTAGGCTGCGGTACCCGGCTACCGCATCCGGAAAGCCTTGACGGAACGTGGCGGCTCGACCATAAGCCGCGACGATTTGCACGGGATTGTTCCGATGAAAACCACCGCCTCGCTGAAGCCCGCCGAGGTCAAGCGCGACTGGGTGCTGATCGATGCCGACGGGCTGGTGCTCGGCCGGCTCGCCACCATCGTTGCCAACCGGCTGCGCGGGAAGCACAAGCCGCAGTTCACGCCGCATGTCGATTGCGGCGACGAGATCGTGATCGTCAACGCCGAGAAGGTGCGCGTGACCGGGCGCAAGGCTGAGCAGTCCGTCTTCTACTGGCACACCGGCTATCCGGGCGGGATCAAGGGCGCCTCGGTTGCCGAGCGGCTGGCCTCCAAGCGGCCGGAGCAGGTGATCGAGAAGGCGGTGGAGCGGATGATCACCCGCGGTCCGCTGCAGCGTAAGCAGATGAAGCATCTGCATGTCTATGCTGGCGCCGCGCATCCCCATGGCGGCCAGGCGCCGAAGCCGCTCGATATCGCGGCGATGAACCGCAAGAACCGGAGGGGCTGACGCATGTCCGCAACCCAGACCCGTACGCTCGCCGACCTCAAGGACCTCGCGGTCGCCTCCGCGCAGCAGGCGGAGGCCGCGCCGAAGCGCGAGCCGAAGCGCGACGCGCAGGGCCGTGCCTATGCGACCGGCCGGCGCAAGGACGCCGTGGCCCGCGTGTGGGTGAAGCCGGGCAAGGGCGAGATCACCGTGAACGGCAAGAAGGTGGGGCAGTATTTTGCCCGCCCGGTGCTGCGCATGATCATCACCCAGCCTTTCCTGGTCGCCGACCGCTACAACCAGTTCGACGTGCAGTGCACGGTGACCGGCGGCGGGCTTTCCGGCCAGGCCGGCGCGGTGCGGCACGGGATTTCGCGCGCGCTCACTTATTATGAGCCGGAGCTGCGCGGCATCCTCAAGGCCGCCGGGTTCCTCACGCGCGACAGCCGTGCGGTGGAGCGCAAGAAGTACGGCCGCGCGAAGGCGCGACGCAGCTTCCAGTTCAGCAAGCGCTGATCCGCGTCTTCATATCCTTGCGTTGGGCGAGGGGCGGGTCGGCAGACCCGCCCCTTGTTCTTTAACGTCCATGGCACGACGATCCTCACGAGAGGGAACGAGCATGAGCACACCGGGCATCTTCATCGACGGCGAAGCGGGCACCACGGGGCTGGGCATCCGCGAGCGGCTCGCGCGCCTGCCCGTCGCGGTAAAGAGCCTGCCCGAGGCGCTGCGCAAGGACCCTGCGGCACGGCGCGACATCATGGCGTCGGTGGACCTCGTCGTGCTCTGCTTGCCGGATGCGGCGGCGAAGGAAAGCGTGGCGCTGGCGGACGGGCTCGGCGATCGCGCGCCGAAGATCGTCGATGCCAGCACCGCGCATCGCGTCGCCGAGGGCTGGGTCTACGGCTTTGCGGAGATGGCGCCGGGCCAGGCGCGGGCGATCGCGCGGGCAAGGCGCGTGACCAATCCCGGCTGCTATCCGACGGGCGGCATCGCGCTGCTGCGCCCGCTGGTCGATGCCGGGCTCATGGCGCCAGACCATCCGGTGACGGTGAACGCGGCGAGCGGCTATTCCGGCGGCGGCAAGGCGCTGATCGCGGCGCACGAGGCCTCGGGCGGGCCGGCGTTCAACCTCTATGGGCTTGCGCTGGAGCATAAGCACGTGCCGGAACTGCAGAAATATTCGGGTTTGGCGCGGCGACCGATCTTTGTGCCCTCCGTGGCACACATCCGCCAAGGGATGATTGTCTCGGTGCCGCTGCATCTGGACACGCTGCCGGGCAGGCCCTCCGCCGCCGACCTGCATGATTGCCTCGCGAAATTCTACGCGGGGGCTGAGCTGGTCAGGGTGGCGACGGGAAACGTTGATCTCGACATCGGCGAGATGGTGGACACGGACCGCATGATCCTGCGCGTGCACGGCAACGAGAAGCAGCGCCAGGTGGTGCTGACGGCGAGCCTCGACAATCTCGGCAAGGGGGCATCGGGAGCCGCGGTGCAGAACATCGCGCTGATGCTTGGGCTTTCGGCACACGCGCATGTGATGGAGGAGGCGGTTGCCTGACGCCGTGTTCACGATGACGGGGCCGCTCTACGCGTTGGGCGAGCGGCGCCCGCGCGTGGCGGCGGATGCGTTCGTCGCCCCGACGGCCGCGGTGATCGGCGACGTGGAGATCGGGCCTCAGTCCGGCGTCTGGTTCGCCTGCGTGCTGCGCGCGGACACGAGCGACATAAGGGTGGGCGCGCGCACCAACATCCAGGACGGCACCATCGTGCATGTGAACCATGGCATGCCGACGCATATCGGCGACGACGTGACGATCGGCCATGCGGCGATCATCCATGCCTGCACGCTGATGGACCGCGCCTTCGTTGGCATGGGAGCGACGGTGCTGGACAACGCGGTGATCGAGGAGGGCGGCGTGCTCGCGGCGGGCGCCCTGCTGACGCCGGGCAAGCGCATCGGTCGGTTCGAGCTGTGGCAGGGCTCGCCCGCGCGGCTGGCGCGCGTGATGTCGCCGGAGGAGCGGGCGCGCTTCGACACCAACGCGGTGCAGTATCTCGAGCGCGCGGCGGAGTTTCGCGCGATGCTGCGGGGCGCCTGAGGGGCGGCGGTGCGTCGGCTCGCCCTCGCGGCCGTCCTGCTGCTTGCCGGCTGCCCCCTTCTTGCCGCCTGCACCGTGACGCCGCCGCCGGACACGGCCTACGTGCCCGGCAACATGAACACGATGAACCCGATCCTGGAGCCGGGCGCGGCGCTGAACTTCGCGGCCTGGGCGCTGGCGGTGCCGTCGCGCACCAGGGGCAACGCGATCAGCGGCGCCTATGCGATGGCGGCGGTGGATTATCTCGCGGGCTATGTCGCGACGAGCCCGCGGTTCATGGGGATCAGCCGGTTCGCGGTGCAGCGGTTGCTCGCGGGACGCGAGGAGGAGCGGCGCGTGCTCGGCGTGGCGACGGGCGCGACCTCGACACAGGTGGTGAACGACCTGCTCGGCGCCTACCGGGGGCTCGCGCGGCATGATGCCGCGGCGGCGCGCGCGGCATTGCCGGCGAATGTTTTCACGTTCGGGACGGAGCGCACCATCACGGTTCTCGCCAGCCTCCCGCCGATGCCGGTCGCTTCCGGGGCGCTCTCGGCGATCGCGGCGCAGTACAACGGCGGCCGGTACCTTTACTGCCCGCTCTGCATGTAGCTCAGGCGCGGCGGACGAAGCTTCCGGTGCCGGGAGAGGCGAGGACGC
>JAJYFW010000207.1 GCA_021785335.1 Pseudomonadota bacterium | reverse complement strand
CACGCCGAACCGCTCGTGCACGCGGCGGATGATGTCGAGATACGGCATGCCGGGCTTGACCATCACCATGTCCGCCCCCTCCTCGAGGTCGAGCGCCACCTCGCGCAGCGCCTCGTCGGAGTTCGCGGGGTCCATCTGGTAGGTCTTCTTGTCGCCCTTCAGCGCGCCGCCGGAGCCCAGCGCCTCGCGGAACGGGCCATAGAAGGCGGAGGCGTATTTCGCCGCGTAGGACATGATGCGCGTGTGGACGAAGCCCCCTTCGTCCAGCGCCGCGCGGATGGCCGCCACGCGCCCGTCCATCATGTCGGAGGGCGCGATGACGTCGATGCCCGCTGCCGCCTCCACCACCGCCTGGCGCACGAGCTGGGCGATGCTCTCGTCGTTGGCGACGTAGCCGTCGCGGATCACGCCGTCATGGCCGTGGCTGGTGTAGGGGTCGAGCGCCACGTCGCCGACGAGCCCGGTTTCCGGAAACTCCTGCTTGAGCAGGCGCGCGGCGCGGCAGATGAGGTTGTCGGGGTTGGCGGCCTCCGTCCCCTCCTCGTCCTTCAGTTCCGGCGGGGTCGCGGGGAACAGCGCGATCGCCGGGATGCCGAGCCGCACCGCCTTCTCCACGTGCCGCGCGAGCAGGTCGAGCGTCACGCGCTGCTGGCCTGGCATGGAGGCGATGTCGGTCAGCGTGTTGCTGCCCGCGGCGACGAAGACCGGCCAGATCAGGTCGGAGACGGTGAGCGTGTTCTCCGCGACCAGCCGGCGCGTCCAGGCGTCGCGCCGGTTGCGCCGCAGGCGGGTGGTGGGGTAGCGGCCGAGAGCCATGGCGGGGTCCTCCGTTACCCCTGCTTAGCCCCCGCGCGGCGGCGACGGTAGACGTCAAGATGCGTGTACGCGGCGGCGAGGAGTGGCGCCGCATGGCCCGCCTTCCTCGCGCGCGCGAGCATGTCGCCCACGATCTGGTCGGCCTCCACCTCCAGCCCCTGGTCCATGTCGCGCATCATCGAGGCGGCCATGGCGGAGGCGCGGTCAGTGAGTTGCTTCCTGGTGAACTCGCGGTGCGCCTCGCGCGGCGGGTAGCCGGCGGCGGTGGCGACGGCGGTGCATTCCTCGCGCATCGCCAGCATCAGCTCCTCGCCATAGGGGGAACTCGCGATGGGCCCGACCGGCGAGCGCATCAGGCAGGTCATCGCGGCGATGGAGCAGAGGAAGACCCATTTCTCCCACATGTCCAGCATGATGTGCTCCGAGGCGCGGGCCTCGATGCCGGAGGGCGCGATGGCCGCCTGGAACGCCGCGACGGCGGGGCGCTGCGCTTCCGTCCGCGCGCCGTGGATCAGCGTCTGGGCGCGGTTGAGGTGGCGGATGGTGCCGTCCGCCTCCATGGTCACGCCGATGACGGCCACGCCCCCGGCGACGTGGTCCCTGCCGAACGCCGCATCCAGCCTGTCGAGGTGCGCCATGCCGTTGAGCATCGGCACGATCAGCGCGCTCCCGGCCGCCGGCCCGGTCTCCGTTCCACGCGCCGCCGGCGCGATGGACGCGATGGCGTCGTCGAGGTCATAGGCCTTGCAGGAGAGCAGGACGGCGCCATAGCCGCTGCCCGGCGCCTCCTTCGTGACCGTCTTCACCGGCACCGCGAGGTCGCCGAGCGCGCTTTTCACCACCAGCCCGTTCGCGGCGAGCTGCGCGGCCCGGCGCGGGCGCACCAGGAAGGTCACGTCCGCCCCCGCGGCCGCGAGCCGGGCGCCGAAATAGCCGCCGATACCGCCGGCGCCGAGAACCAGAAGCCGCATCCGTAACCCCCTTCAATGCCGTCCGAAGCGTGAGCGCGGGAAACTGAACGCGCGGAGCCGCGCTAGCAAGCCGGAGGCGGTCCAGGCAGGGCGGGCACCATCGCCGCGCATTTCAACTTAGGGCGGCGGCATGATAGAGGGCGGCGCATGTCCCAGACACAATACCTTGTATCCACCCTGGCCATCGGCGCCGACCATGGCGGGCTCGCGCTGAAGAACGCGCTCGTTGCCCGGCTGCGGGAGGCCGTCGTCGCGGTGCAGGATTTCGGGACGGACAGCCCAGCCTCGGTGGACTACCCGGATTTTGCCCACGCGGTCTGCCGCGCCGTGGTCGAGGGCAAGGCCGAGCGCGGCATCCTGGTCTGCGGTACCGGCATCGGCATGTCCATCGCCGCCAACCGCCACCACGGCATACGCTGCGTGCTGGCGCACGACGTCACCACCGCCCGCCTCGGCCGCGAGCACAACGACGGCAACGTCCTCGCCCTCGGCGGGCGGCTGCTCGGCGAGGAGCTGGCCTGGGAGATCGTCGCCACCTTCCTCGCGATCCCGTTCGACGGCGGGCGGCACGGCCGCCGCCTCGCCAAGCTCACGCCGGCCTGATGGAGCCCTCCATGAACGACACCGCTTCCTTCGTCGGCCCCGGTTTCTTCAGCGCGTCGCTGGCCGAGACCGACCCGGAGCTCGCCGCCGCCATCGGCCGCGAGCTCACGCGCCAGCAGGACGGCATCGAGCTGATCGCTTCCGAAAACATCGTCTCCGCCGCGGTGATGGAGGCGCAGGGTTCGGTGCTCACCAACAAGTACGCCGAGGGCTATCCCGGGCGGCGCTACTACGGCGGCTGCGCCGAGGTGGATGTCGCGGAGACGCTGGCGATCGAGCGCGCGAAGCAGCTCTTCGGCTGCGCCTTCGCCAACGTGCAGCCGCATTCCGGCGCGCAGGCAAACCAGGCGGTGTTCCTCGCCCTGATCAAGCCGGGCGACACGATCCTCGGCATGTCGCTCGCGGCCGGCGGGCACCTGACGCACGGGGCGGCGCCGAACCTCTCGGGCAAATGGTTCCGCGCGGTGCAGTACGGCGTGCGCCGCGAGGACGGCATCCTCGACTACGAGGAGCTGGAACGCCTCGCGCTCGCCGAGAAGCCGAAGCTGATCATTGCCGGCGGCTCCGCCTATCCGCGCTTCATCGACTTCCCGCGCATCCGCGCCGTGGCCGACGCGGTGGGGGCCTACCTGATGGTGGACATGGCGCATTTCGCGGGCCTGGTCGCGGCGGGCGTGTTCCCGACCCCGCTGCCGCACGCGCACGTGGTGACGACCACGACGCACAAGACGCTGCGCGGGCCGCGCGGCGGCATGATCCTCGCGAACGACCCGGAGCTCGGCAGGAAGATCAACTCCGCCGTCTTCCCGGGCCTGCAGGGCGGGCCGCTGATGCATGTCATCGCCGGCAAGGCGGCGGCGTTCGGCGAGGCGCTGAGGCCCGAGTTCCGCGCCTACCAGCGCCAGGTCGCGGCCAATGCGAAGACGCTCGCCGCCACGCTGGCGGAGCAGGGGCTCGCCATCGTCACCGGCGGCACCGACAGCCATCTGATGCTGGTCGACCTGCGCCCCAAGCGCACCACCGGCAAGGCGGCGGAGGCGAGCCTGGAGCGCGCCCACATCACCGCCAACAAGAACGCGATCCCGTTCGACCCGGAGAAGCCGGCGATCACCTCGGGCATCCGCCTCGGCACCCCGGCGGCGACGACGCGCGGCTTCGGGGAGGCGGAGTTCCGCGAAGTCGGGCTCATGATCGGCGAGGTGCTCGACGGGCTCGGCAAGTCGAACGACGGCGCCAACGCCGCCGCCGAGGCCGCGGTCGCGGCCCGCGTGAAGGCGCTGTGCGCGCGCTTCCCGATCTATCCCACCCCGGCGCGAAGGAGCTAGGCCATGCGCTGCCCGTTCTGCGGCCAGGATGACAGCCAGGTAAAGGACAGCCGCCCGACCGAGGACGGGCTCGCGATCCGCCGCCGCCGCGCCTGCGCCGGATGCGGCCAGCGCTTCACCACCATCGAGCGGGTGCAGCTGCGCGAGCTGACGGTGGTGAAGTCCGACGGGCGGCGCGTGCCGTTCGACCGCGACAAGCTGATGCGCTCCATCCGCGTCGCGCTGCGCAAGCGCCCGGTGCCGGAGGAGCGGATCGAGCGCATCGTCAACGGCATCGTCCGCCAGCTTGAATCCTCGGGCGAGTCCGAGATCGCGTCCAAGCATATCGGCGAGATGGTGATGGACGCGCTGCGGGCCGTGGACGCGGTCGCCTATGTCCGTTTCGCGTCCGTCTATCGCAATTTCCGCGAGACCAAGGATTTCGAGGCCTTCATCGGCGGCATCTCGGACGCCATATCCGCGGGCGATGAGTGATGCGGACCATATGCGCGCGGCGCTGGCGCTGGCGCGGCGCGGCCTCGGCCTGACGGCGCCCAACCCCGCGGTCGGCTGCGTCATCGTGCGCGAGGGGCGCGTGGTCGGGCGGGGCGTCACCGCGCCCGGCGGGCGGCCGCACGCGGAGACGATTGCGCTTGCCATGGCCGGCGCGGCCGCGCGCGGGGCGAGCGCCTACGTCACGCTCGAGCCCTGCGCGCATCACGGCAAGTCGCCGCCCTGCGCGGAGGCGCTGGTCGAGGCCGGCATCGCCCGCGTGCTGGTCGCCGCCCGCGACCCCGACCCGCGCGTCGACGGCGCCGGCATCGCACGGCTGCTCGCGGCGGGTGTCGTCGTGGAGGAGGGGCTGCTCGGCGCCGAGGCGGCGGCACTCAACGAGGGCTTCTTCGCCACCGTGACGCGCAACCGGCCGATGGTGACGCTGAAGCTCGCCTCCACGCTCGACGGGCGCATCGCGACCCATGCCGGGGAGAGCCGCTGGATCACCGGCGCGGCGGCGCGGCGGGCGGCGCATCTGTTACGCTACCGGCACGACGCGGTGATGATCGGCGTCGGTACTGCGATGACGGACAACCCGGACCTCACCTGCCGCCTGCCTGGCATGGAGGAACCCGCCAA
>JAJYFW010000206.1 GCA_021785335.1 Pseudomonadota bacterium | reverse complement strand
GCGGGCGCGGCAAAGGCGGCGGCGAGGAAGCCGCTGCGGCCCAGCGGGTGCGCGCCGACCAGGATGTTGTCGCGCACCGTCATGCTGCGGAACAAAGCGAGGTTCTGGAAGGTGCGGCCGATGCCCAGCGCCGCCATGCGATGCCGCGCCAGCCCGCCGAGCCGCGTGCCCTCCAGCGCGATGTCACCGCGCTGCGGGCGATAGAAGCCGCTGATGCAGTTGAACAGCGTGGTCTTGCCGGAGCCGTTGGGGCCGATCAGGCCGCAGATCTCGCCGCGCCGCACCGCGAGGGACACGCCGTCGAGCGCCACCACGGCGCCGAACCGCACCGCCACCCCGTCCGCCGCCAGCACCGTGCCTGCCGGCGCGGCGTCCATCAGCTGGGACACGCCGCCGGCTGTGCCGTGCGTCCGCCCATGCGTTTGCCTCCCTGCCCGCCGTGTTGCGGGCGGGACATGATCGTCCCATCCGCCGGGCGAGGGCAAGCCGGAATCAGGCGGCCTTGCCGAACAGCCCGGCCGGGCGGACCAGCAGCACGATCACCATCACGACGAACACGACGGTGTCGGAAGCCTGCGGGTAGAACACCTTGGTCAGTCCCTCGACGATGCCGAGGCCGAAGCCGGTGATGATGGAGCCGATGATCGACCCCATGCCGCCGATCACCACCACCGCGAACACGACGTTGATGAAATACGACCCCATGTTCGGGTTCACCGAATCGATCGGCGCGGCCAGCACGCCGGCGAAGGCGGCCAGCGCCACGCCGCCGGCGTAGGTGAGCGAGACCATGCGCGGGACGTTGACGCCGAACGCCTGCACCAGCGGCGCGTTCTCGGTCGCCGCGCGCAGCCGCGCGCCGAGCGGCGTCTTGTCGATGACCAGCCATGTCGCAAGGCAGACGATCAGGGCCGCGAACACCACCCAGCCGCGGTAGTTCGGCATGAACATGAAGCCGAGATTGGTCGCGCCCTGCAGGGCCGGCGGAATGTCGTACGGCATGCCGGAGGAACCGTACTGGTTGCGGAACAGCCCCTCGATCACCAGCGCCAGTCCGAACGTCAGCAGCAGGCCGTAGAGATGATCGAGGCCGTACAGCCGGCGGATGATGGTGCGCTCCAGCACCAGGCCGAAGGCGCCGACCAGGATCGGGGACAGGATCAGCGCCCACCAGTAGCCGATGCCGAAATAGTTCAGCAGCATCCAGGAGGCGAAGGCGCCCATCATGAACAGGGCGCCGTGGGCGAAATTGATGATGCCGAGCAGCCCGAAGATGATGGCAAGCCCGAGCGACAGCAGGGCGTAGAAGGCACCGTTGATCAGCCCGAGCAGGAGCTGCCCGAACAGCAGCGGCGCCGGTACCCCTAATATCATCATCATCGCAACGTTTCCCCTGGCGTCCGGCGCTTTCCTAGCAGACCTGTACGGCAGGGGAAACGCGCAGAAGCGACCGGCGGCTCAGCCGTTCTTGGGCTGCGCCGGCTGGCCGGTGGCCGGGGCGGGGGCGTGGTGGGCGGCGTGGCGCGCCTTGGCGAAGGCGTGGATGTCCTGCGCCGTGACGTAGCCCTTCTTGCCTTTGTCGATCGCAGCGAAATTATTCGTCACATAGGGCCAGTTCGCCGCCGCCGCCTGGTCCTTGGTCAGGTGGCCGTCGTGGCTCGTGTTGGCGGCATCGAACCGCTGCTGCAACGTCACGCGCCGCGTCACCGGTTTCTTCGCCGGGGCGGCATGCGCCGGCGCGGTGGCGGCCGGCGGCTGCGTGCCGGGCGTCGCCTGCGTGTCGGTCTGCGCCTGTGCCTGCACGGCGAACAAGGCCAGCACTGCGGCGGCGGGGATCAATCGTCGAATCATCTCGGTCTCCTTGCGGATGCCGCGGCATCCTAGAACAGCCGGCGCGCGCGGGGGAGTGCGGTGCAGACATGCCGCACACGCTGCCCACGCCCTCAGCGCCGGCCAGCCACCACGTCGCGCACCGCCGCGGCGGCCCATTCAACCTGCGCGCGATCCACGTCCAGATGCGTGCAGGCACGCGCCCGCCATTCCCCCATCGCCGAGACCAGCACGCCCAGGCCACGCAGCCGCTCCGCCAGCTCCGTCGCGCGCAGGCCGGTGCCGCGCGTGTCGAAGAACACGAGGTTGGTCTCCGGCGCCTCCACCGCGATCCCCTCGATCTGCCCGAGCGCGCGCGCCAGCGCGGCGGCATGGGCGTGGTCCTCCGCCAGCCGGGCGACGTGATGATCGAGCGCATACAGACACGCCGCGGCGCAGATGCCGGCCTGACGCAGCGCACCGCCCAGCCGCTGCTTCCACGCCCAGGCGCGCTCGATGAAGTCGGCCGAGCCGCACAGCACCGCCCCCAGCGGCGCGCCCAGCCCCTTGGTGAAATCCAGCCACACGCTGTCATAGCCCGCGGCCATCTCCGCCGCCGGCACGCCGGACGCCACCACCGCATTGAGCAGCCGCGCGCCGTCCATGTGCGTCGCCATGCCGTGCGCGTGCGCCCAGTCCGCCACCTGCCGCAGCGTCGGGAGCGGCCAGACCGCGCCGCCGCCGAGGTTGGAGGTCTGCTCCACCGCCACCAGCGTCTGCGCCACCGCGTAGCGCGAGCGCGGCAGCAGCGCCGCCTGCAGCGTCGCCACGTCGAACTGCCCGCGCGCGCCGGGGAGCGGCGTGATCTGCACCCCGCCCAGCGCCGCCGCGCCGCCGCCCTCGGCCGAGAGGATATGCGCCGTCGCATGCGCCAGCACGCCGTCGCCGGGCCGGCAATGCGCGAGCAGGGCGACGCGGTTGCACATGGTGCCGCTGGGCAGGAACATCGCCGCCTCGGTGCCGAGCAGCGCCGCCATGCGGTCGCACAGCGCATCGACCGTGGGATCGAGGCCCGCCTGCTCGTCGCCGACCTCGGCCGCCAGCATGGCCTGCTTCATCGGGGCCGTCGGCCGGGTCTGCGTGTCGGAATAGAGGTTGACCCGCACCGGCGGCGCGCCGGCGGGCGGGCGGGACGGGGCGTGGACCATCAGCCGCTCGTCTTGGCCGGCACCGGCCGCGGCGGCGCGCTCACCGTGAGCGTCGCCGTGGGCGGGCCGTAGACGTCGCGCGCCCGCTTGAGGAAGGCATTGACCATGCGTCGCACCGCCTCGTTGAACACCACCCCGATCGCCGCCTGCAGGATGCGGCTGCGGAACTCGAAATCGACGAAGAAATCCACCCGGCAGCCGCGCGCATCCGGGGTGAAGCGCCACTGGTTGGTCAGATAGCGGAACGGCCCGTTCTCGTAGCGCACGCGGATCAGGGCCGGCCGCTGCAGCGCGACGCGGCTGGTGAAGCCCTCGCGGAACGGCCCGAAGCCGATGACCAGATCGGCGACCAGATCCGTCTCCGTCCGGCGGCGCACGACGGACGCCACGCACCAGGGCAGGAACTCGGGATATTTCCCGACATCGGCCACCAGGTCGAACAGTTGTTCGACGCGATAGGGAACCAGCTTCTGCTCCGCGTGCCTCGGCATGCGCTACCCGCGCGCGGCCTGCAGCGCGGCGAAATCAGCGTCGGCGTGATAGGAGCTGCGCGTCAGCGGCGTCGCGGAGACGAGCAGGAAGCCCTTCGCCCGCGCCATGCGCGCATAGTCCTCGAACCCTTCCGGTGTGACGAATTCGGCCACCGCAGCATGCTTCACGCTGGGCTGCAAATACTGGCCGATGGTGAGGAAATCGACATCGGCCACGCGCAAATCGTCCATCACCTGCAGCACTTCCGCCCGCGCCTCGCCCAGGCCGACCATCAGCCCGGATTTGGTGAACAGCCGGGGATCGAGCTGCTTCACCCGATCCAGCAGCCGCAACGACTGGTAGTAGCGCGCGCCCGGCCTTATGCCCGGATACAGCCGCGGCACCGTTTCGAGATTGTGGTTGAACACGTCCGGCCGGGCCCCCACCACGATCTCCTCCGCGCCCGGCTTGCGCAGGAAGTCGGGCGTCAGCACCTCGATCGTGGTGCCCGGCGCCGCCTCCCGGATGGCGGCGATCACGGCGGCGAAATGCCCCGCCCCGCCGTCCGCCAGGTCGTCGCGATCGACCGAGGTGACGACGACATGGCGCAGCCCGAGCCGGGCCACCGCGTCGGCGACCCGCGCCGGCTCGCCGGCGTCGAGCGCGTGCGGCTGGCCGGTGGCGACGTTGCAGAAGGCGCAGGCGCGGGTGCAGACCTCGCCCATGATCATCATGGTGGCGTGGCGCTGCGACCAGCATTCGCCGATATTCGGGCAGGCGGCTTCCTCGCACACCGTCGCCAGCCGGTGGCTGCGCAGCAGCTCCCGCGTCTCGTGATAGACCGGGTGCGTCGGCGCCTTCACCCGGATCCAGGCGGGCTTGCGCTGGATCGGGTTGTCCGGCCGGTGCGCCTTCTCGGGGTGGCGCAGCGCGGCCTCCCCGCCCTGGCGGTGGTCGATCAGCACGCGCGTACTCATCCGCGCACGTCCCTCCGGAATGGCCGCCTAGAAGTGGATGGCTCGGCCGTAGGCGTCAAGCACGGCTTCGTGCATGGTCTCGCTGATCGTCGGGTGCGGGAACACGGTGTGCATCAGGTCGGTCTCGGTGGTCTCCAGCGTGCGCGCGATGGCGTAGCCCTGGATCATCTCCGTCACCTCCGCCCCGACCATGTGCGCGCCCAGCAGCTCGCCGGTCCTGGCGTCGAACACGGTCTTGACCATGCCCTCCGGCTCGCCCATCGCGATCGCCTTGCCGTTGCCGATGAAGGGGAAGCGGCCGACCCTCACCTCGTGCCCGTCCGCCTTCGCGCGCGCCTCGGTCAGGCCGACGGAGGCGACCTGC
>JAJYFW010000205.1 GCA_021785335.1 Pseudomonadota bacterium | reverse complement strand
CAGAATGTCGCGGTGCAGCTCGGTCTTGCCCGGGCAGTCGCCGCCGATCGCGTTGATGTGCGTCCCGGCGCCGACCAGGTTGTCGGAGAGGATGGTCGCGCACTGCTTGTCCGCCGTTGCGGTGGTGATGACCTGCGCGCCCTGAACCGCCGCCTCCACCGAGGCGCACGGCGTGACCTCGAAGCCCAGGCGCGCGAGGTTGCCGGCGCATTTGCGCGTCGCCGCCGGGTCGATGTCGTGCAGCCGCAGCCGCTCGATGCCGAGCAGCGCGCGGAACGCCAGCGCCTGGAACTCTGACTGCGCGCCGTTGCCGATCAGCGCCATCGTCCGCGCGCCCGCCGGCGCCAGGTATTTCGCCGCCACCGCGGAGGTCGCCGCCGTGCGCATCGCGGTGAGGATGGTCATCTCGGAAAGCAGGATCGGGTAGCCGGTCGCCACGTCCGCGAGCAGCCCGAAGGCGGTGACGGTCTGCCGACCGGTGCGCGTATTCTTCGGGTGCCCGTTCACGTACTTGAAGGCATAGAGCGTGTCGTGGCTCGCCGGCATCAGCTCGATCACGCCGTCCGGCGAGTGCGCCGCCACGCGCGCCGTCTTCTGGAAGCTCTCCCAGCGGCGGAAATCCTCCTCGATGTAGCCGGCAAGCTCCGTGAGGAAGCGCTCGGCGCCGAGCGCGTTGATCAGCTTCATCATGGCGTCGACGCTGACGAAGGGCACGATGTTGAGGCTGGCGGGCGCGGGCATCAGAAGCTCCTTGTCGGGCGGTCCAGGACACGGCGGCCGAACAGGCTCGCCACGAGGTCGACCAGCAGCGTCGCGGTGCGGCCGCGCTCGTCGAGGAACGGGTTGAGCTCCACGAGGTCGAGGCTGGAGACGAGCCCGCTGTCGTGCAGCATCTCCATCACCAGGTGCGCCTCGCGGAAGGTGGCGCCGCCGGGCACGGTGGTGCCGACCGCGGGCGCGATGGAGGGGTCGAGGAAATCGACGTCGAGGCTGACATGCAGCAGCCCGTCCAGCGCGCGCACACGCTCCAGCACCTGGCGCAGCAGGGGCGCGACGCTGTGCTCGTCGATCGCGCGCATGTCGAAGACGGTGATGCCGCTGTCGGTGAGCGCGCGGCGCTCCGCGGCATCGACGCTGCGGATGCCGAGCATCGCGACATGGGCCGGCTCCACCGTCGCCGCCAGCGTCGGCAACCCGCCAGCGAAGCCGGGCTGGCCGGTGACGTACGCCACGGGCGTGCCGTGGATGTTGCCGCTCTCGGTCGAGTGGAGGGAGTGGAAATCCGGATGCGCGTCGAGCCAGAGCACGAAGAGCGGCCGGCCGAGCAGAGCCGCGCGCCGCGCCAGCCCCGCGACGGTGCCGGCGGAGAGCGAGTGGTCGCCGCCCATGAAGATCGGCATCCCCTCCGCGCTCTCGGCGAACGCCACCTCGGCGAGCGTCTCCACCCAGGCGGCGACCTGCGGCAGGTTCTTCAGCGCCGGGTTGGGAAAGCTCGCCGGGCGCGGCGGCGGCGGGGAGAGCGTGCCGAGATCGGCCACGCGATGCCCGAGGCTCGCGATCGCCTCGGCCAGCCCGGCCGTGCGCAGCGCGATCGGGCCCATCTCGCAGCCACGCTGCCCGGCGCCGTCGTGCACCGGCGCGCCGATCAGTTTGCAGACCCGTGTCGTCATCCGTTCCCCGCGCGGCCGCAATTTCCGTCGGGGCGGAGTGAACCAGCGCCTCGTGGCGGATTGAACAGACAATCTTGGCAAGTCAGCAAGCGATCCATACCATTCCGGTGGCCGGAATTGTCAAAGTGGAAAGCGATGGATGAGATCGACACGAAACTCACCGCGCTGCTGCGCCACAACGGGCGGCAGAGCATCTCCGCGCTCGCCACGGAACTCGGCCTCTCGCGCGCGACGGTGCGCGCGCGCATCGAGCGGCTGGAGCGGTCGGGCACCATCCTCGGCTACACCGTCATCCTCAAATCCGACGCCATCGAGCAGCCGGTGCGCGGCATCGTGATGATCGCGGTCGAGGGGGTCGCCGCGGACCGGGTGGTGCGCAGCCTTGCGGGCTTCGCCGAGATCGCCGCCATCCACACCACCAACGGGCGCTGGGACCTGGTGGTGGAACTGGGCACCGAGAGCCTGGCCGACCTCGACGCGGCGCTGCGGCGCATCCGCCTGATCCAGGGCGTGCGCGACAGCGAGACGAACCTGCTGCTCGCCACACCGCGCTCGACGCGCGCGCGGCTCTAGGCGCGCGGAAAGGGTAGGCAGCGCGGCCGGGACATGCGATGGCGCAGGCATGTCCGCCGAAGTGACGACAGCCGTCCCGCGTGAGGGGCTGCCGGTGCGTGGCCTGGCGCAGCTTGCCGCCTCCGTGGTGCTGCTCGCCAGCGCCTGGCCGATCACCAAGCTCGCGATCGAGGACGGCGCGCAGCCGCTGTGGTTCGCCGCCGGGCGCGCCGCGGCTTCGTGCCTCACCGCGACCGTGGTGCTGCTGCTGACAGCGGGGCGGCTGCGGCTGCCGGGGCGGCGGGACATGCCGGCGGTGCTCTCCGTGGGGCTGCTGCAACTGGCGCTGTTCTTCGCGCTGGCGCACATCGCGGTCGCCTATGTCTCGGCGGGGCGCACGACCATCCTCGCCAACGTCACCACCATCTGGATCGCACCGCTCTCCTACGTTCTGCTGCGCGAGCGGGTCTCGGCGCGGCGCTGGACCGCGGCGGGGATCGGGCTCGCCGGCGTGGTGGTGCTGATGGGGCCGTGGGCGATCAACTGGCATGCGAAGGGCGTGCTGCTCGGCCATGCGCTGCTGCTGATCGCGGCCGGCGGGTTCTCGGCCGCGATCCTCACGGTGCGCCGCTTTCCGCCGGAGCACCGGATGCTGGACCTGCTGCCCTGGTGCTTCGGCCTCGCGACGCTGGTGCTGCTGCCGCTCGCCTGGCTGGAGGCGCCGCGCCCGACGGAATGGGGCATCGGCGCGGTGGGCGCGCTCGGCTACATCGGCGCGCTCGCGGGGCCGGCGGGAACGTGGTGCGTGATGGAGGCGGCGGCGACGCTGCCGGCGATGATTTCCTCCGTCGGCTTCCTCGCGACCCCGGCGGCGGGGCTGCTGTTCTCCGCATGGTGGCTGGGCGAGACGATCGGGCCCGACCTCTTCGCGGGCACGGCGCTGGTGCTGGCGGGCGTCGCGGTCGCCGCGTGGCCGCCGCGCAGGCGATGACGATGCTGCTGCGGGCGATCGAACGCGGCCCCGTCGAGCGAGGAGGGCGCGCGCCGGCGCTGGCGATGACGCACGGGCTGTTCGGCCGCGCCACCAACCTCGCGACGGTGCAGAAGCGGCTCGCGGAACACCGCCGCGTGCTGGCGCTCGACCTGCGCAACCACGGCGGCAGCCCGCACGTGCCGGGCATGACCTATCCGGAGATGGCCGCGGACGTGGTGGAGACGCTGGCCTCGCTCGGCGCCGCGCCGTGCGACCTGCTCGGTCATTCCATGGGTGGAAAGGTCGCGATGGCGGTGGCGTTGCGCCATCCCGGGACCGTCCGCCGGCTGATCGTCGCGGACATCGCGCCGGTACGCTATCGCAGCGAGTTCAACGCCTATATCGCGGCGATGCGCGGCATGCGACTGTTTCCCGGCATGACGCGCGCGGATGCCGACGCGGCGCTGGCGCCGGCCGTCCCGGACCCTTCGGTGCGCGCCTTTCTCGCGCAGAACCTGATGACCGGGCGGGAGCCGCGCTGGACCGTTGGGTTGGAGGAAATCGCCGCCGGGCTCTACGACATTCTCGACTGGCCGATCCCCGATGGGCGCTTCGAGGGGCCGGTGTTGTTCCTCACCGGCGGGCGCTCGCGCTACGTGCGCGAGGAACACCACGACGCCATCCGCGCCCTGTTCCCCGCCGTTCGTTTCGCGGCGCTGCTCACGGCGGGCCACTGGCTGCACGCCGACGACCCCGAGGGCTTCGTCGCCGCGGTCGAGGAGTTCCTCAGCCTGCCCTGATGAAATCGTATCTTCCGAGCGCCTGGATCAGCAGGTAGCGGCCGGTGCCGTCGCCCGCATTGCCGACGAAATGCACGGCGCCCACGGGAACCTCGTGGCTCTCCCCGGGCCGCAGCACGACGCGCGAGGGCGGCTCGCGCAGCTCGACGCCGATCAGCCCCTCGAGGCAGTAGACGCGGTCCGTGACTTCCGAGTGATAGTGCCACGGGTTCGCCTCGCCCGGCCGCAGCGTGTACTCGACGATGCGCACATCCGCTGTGCGCACGATGTTCTTCACGTGGGGCGGAGCGGCGGCGGCTTCCGGCGGCATCCTGCGCTGTTCGCTCATTTGCGTTTCCTCCCGCCCGGCAGTCTGCGCCCGCGAGGGTTGCGTGGTCCAGGATCGCGCTACCCCGCCCGCGCCTCGTCCACCGCGCGCCAGAGATACCAGGCGGCGGTGCTGCGATAGGGCGACCAGGCCTCGCCGATCGCCGCGAGTTCCCTGGGCTTCGGCTGCTCCGCCAGGTCGTAGAGGACGCGATAGCCCTCGCGCACGCCGAAATCGTCGACCGGCAGGATGTCCGGCCGCCCCAGCGTGAACATCAGCAGCATCTCCACGGTCCAGCGCCCGACGCCGCGGATCTGGGTCAGCCGCTCGATCAGCCGCGCGTCGGACATGCGCGCGGCCTGGCGGCGGCTTGGCACCAGGCCGCGTTCCGCGTGCAGCGCGATGTCGCGAATCGCCGCGGTCTTCGAGGCGCTGAAGCCGCAGCCGCGCATCGCCGCGTCACCGAGCGAGAGCACCTCGGCGGGCGTCGGGAACGCGCCCGCGCCCAACGCAACCAAACGCGCCGTGATGGTGCGCGCCG
>JAJYFW010000204.1 GCA_021785335.1 Pseudomonadota bacterium | reverse complement strand
CATTGCGACCATCAGCCCGGCCACGCGCGTGGGCGAAATCGCGCGCATCCTGGCCGAACGGCGGGTCAGCGCGCTGCCGGTGCGTGACGAGAAGGGGCACCTCGTGGGCATCGTGAGCGAGGGCGACGTGCTGCGGCCGTTGCGTGAGTCGCTCGCGAGCAAGCGCGCGGAGTGGCTGCTGGCGCTGGCGGAGGGGGAGAACCTCTCGCCCGAGTTCCTCGACTATCTCTCCGCCGACACCCGCGCCGCCGCGGATATCATGGTGCGCCACGTGATCACCGCGGAGGAGGACGCGACGCTGTCGCACATCGCGGAGCTGATGATCCGCTACAACGTCAAGCGGCTGCCGATCATGCGCGGCGAGATGCTGGTCGGCATCGTCGCCCGTGCCGACCTGGTCAAGGCGCTGGCGAAGGCACCGCGCGAGGCCTGGCTCGAGGCCTGAGGCGCAGGCTCAGCCGGCGACGAAGGCGCGCAGAAGGGCCATCGCGGCCTCGGGGTCGTCGTTGTGCACGCCGTGGCCGGCGTTGGCGAAACGCTCGAAGCGGACGAGGTGCGGCGGCAGCCGGCGCGCGATCTCCTCGCTGCGGGAGATCGGGGTGATCGGGTCGTCCTCCCCGGCGACGACGAGCGTGGGGCAGGTGATGCGCGACAGCGCCTCGCGGAAGTCGAAGCGGGCGCTCTCCTTGTCGGGGCCTGCGAAATGCAGCGCGACGTCGTCGTTGCGCAGCACGCGCGCCGCTGCGTCCGGGTTCGGCGTCGCGCGGCGGTTGTAGAGGGGCGAGCAGACCTCGCGGTAGGCGGCCATGGAGTCGAGGCCCGGGGTGTGCCAGCGCGCCTCGGCGACGGCGCGGGCGCGTGGGCCGCCGAGGCGTTCGAAGACACCGTAGATTTCCTGGCGGTCCACCTTCGGCGTGGTGCTGTAGAGGATGAGCTTGCCGGGGTGGTCTGGGTGGCGGGTGGCGTAGGCCTGCGCGACGATGCCGCCGAAGGAATAGCCGAGGACGATGGGTTTCTCGATGCCGAGCGCGTCGCAGAAGGCGCGGATGTCGTCGCCCCATTGGTCGAGGTTCCAGGCCTCGCGCGGGCCGCGGTCGCTGCGGCCCTGGCCGCGATGGTCGAGGTAGACGAGCTGGGCCGTGTCCGTGAGCGGCGCGAAAGCCGGCTTGAAGGTGGAATGGTCGCCGCCGGGCCCGCCGTGCAGGAGCAGGAGCGTCGGGCGTTCGCGCATGCGCGGACCGTCCGGCACCAGCTTTGCGCCGTCGACGTCGAAATGCAGGCGGATTCCGTTGACCGTCACGAACATGCAATGACCTTCCTTGCCGTTTCCGCCGCGTCCTCGCCGGAGAGCCAGGCGCCGCCCACGGTGCCGGCGAGACCATCCGTGCGCAAGGCCTCGCCAGCGAGGATGAGCGCGCCTTCGGGTTCGGCGAGGGTGGCGCGGGCCCCGGTGCCGCCGGGCATCGCGTAGGCGTAGGCGCCGCGGAAAAGCTTGTCCGTCCCCCAGGAGGTCGGCCTCGCGCGGGTGAAGACGGTGTCGGCGCGGACGCCGAAGATGCGGCGCCATTCGGCGCGGGCGAAGTCCTCCGCTTCGCGGGGGGCGGTGGCGTCCCAAGCGACGGGGCCGCCGTAGTAGCCGACGACGTGGCGGGCGCCGAGGGCGCCGAGGTGGAAGAAGATTCCGGGCTCGCCGGGCGGGAGTTGGCGGCGCACGACGTTGCCGGCGGCGAGCGGCAGGCGCGCGCCCTCGCGCGGGGTAAGAACGATCTTGGAAAGCAGGCCCATCGGTAGGTTGTGAAGCGCCGCCTCCCAGCGCGCGGGAAGCGCGGGCGAGAAGCGGATGGTGCCGGCGCGCAGCACACCGGTGGAGACGGTGACGATGGCAGCCCTGGCGCGCAGGCTGCCCTGGTCCGTCTCCAGCGTGACGGGGCCACGGTCGCGGATGCCGGTGACGGCGGCGCGGCGGATGACATTGCGTCGGGACAGGCGTGCGACCAACGTGCCGACGCCGTGCCCGGGCAGGAGGTTTGTGCCGAGGAGTTCGTTGTCCCGCCAGTCGCGGGCCGAGAGTTGCGTGGGGTCGGCGGCGGCGATCAGGCACGATTCGAAATAGAGCAGCGTGGGCAGCCAGGGGTTGTCCAGCGCGGCCACGGCCTCGGCGAGCGGGAGGTCGCGCTGTTCGCAGGCGGCGCGGGCGGTGGCGTCGAAGGCGCTGGAGGCACGGTCGAAGGCGGCGAGTTCGTCCGGGGTTGCCCAATGGTTGCCCACGCGGACGCGGCGGCGGCGGCCGAAGGCTTCGCGCAGAGTGACGCCGGACTGCGCGGCGAGCGGGACCAGCGGGTTGCGCTCCGCCTCGTGCAGCCAGGCGGCGCCGGCGTCGAACAGGCCCGTCGAGAGCCGGCGCGTCCAGGCGCGGCCGCCGACACGCGAGGCGGCCTCCAGCACGACATGGGCGATGCCGAGGGAGCGCAGGCGGCGCGCGGCGGCGATGCCGGCCGCCCCCGCGCCTACGATCGCCACGTCCGTGTCCATCGTCCCTGCCCTTCCCGTCCGAGCCTTCCGGTCTGGCCCTTTCCGTATGGTCCCCGATGCGCCAGCATCGCGGCGGGATCAACCGGCGAGCCCCAGAGGAAATTAGCATGTGGGAACCGAGCGAGCGCTACCCTGACCCGAACGTGGAGGTGCTGGACCCGCGCTTCGCGCCGTATAAGCTGGCGCTGGCATCGGTGGAAAAGCTGGCCTCCGGATGCCGGTGGTCGGAGGGGCCGGTGTGGTTCGGCGACGGGCGCTATCTGCTGTGGAGCGACATCCCGAACAACCGCATCCTGAAATGGGAGGAGGAGACCGGGGCGGTGAGCGTGTTCCGCAAACCCTCCGGCAACGCCAACGGCAACACGCGGGACCGGCAGGGGCGGCTGGTGACGTGCGAGCACGACAACCGGCGGGTGACGCGGACGGAGCATGACGGCACGATCACGGTGCTGGCGGACCGTTTCGGCGGCAAGCCGTTGAATTCCCCGAACGATGTCGTGGTGAAGTCCGATGGAACGGTGTGGTTCACCGACCCGGTGTTCGGGATCCTGGGGTATTACGAGGGGCACCGGGCAGAGAGCGAGGTGACGCCCGCCGTCTATTGTTTTGATCCGGCAACGGGGAAGCTTGCGTGCGTCGCCGACGATATTCCGGGGCCGAACGGGCTGGCGTTCTCGCCGGACGAGAAGACGCTTTACGTGGTGGCCTCGCGCGACGAGCCGGCGCGGACCATCCGCGCCTTCGACGTGCGGGCCGGCAACAAGCTGGCCAAGGGGCGGGTGCTGATCGACGCCAAGGGCGGCACGCCGGACGGGTTCCGCGTCGATGTGGACGGCAATCTCTGGTGCGGGTGGGGGATGGGGACGGCGGAACTGGATGGGGTGCGGGTCTTCACGCCGAAGGGCGAGCCGATCGGGCACATCCGTCTGCCGGAACGCTGCGCCAACCTTTGCTTCGGCGGGCGGCACCGGAACCGGCTGTTCATGGCGGCGAGCCATGGGCTCTATGCGCTCCATGTGAACACGCAGGGGGTTGCGGGCGGTTGAGCGGGGGAATGAGTTTCTGCGGGCTGCCGCCGGGGCCGCTCGGGCCTGGCACGCGGGCGGCGATCCTGGGCGTGCCGTTCGATTGCGGGCTGCATCCGGACCGGATCGGCTCGCGGGATGGACCGGCGGCGGTGCGGCGGGCGTCGCGCTGGCTGCGGCGGTTTCCGGCCGCGGGCGGCGAGGATGCGGCGCGCGGGGTTATCGACGCCGGTGACGTGGCGCTGGTGGCGGGGCGGCCAGCGCGGGCGTTTCCGGCGATCGAGGAGGCGGCGGCGCGGCTGCATGCCGCGGGGGTGGTGCCCATCGGGATCGGCGGGGATGGCGCGATCTCGCTGCCGCTGCTGCGGGCGGCGGCGCGGTTTCATCCCGGCCTGTGCGTCATCCATGTCGATGCGCACACGGATGCGTATCTCGTCGACCCCGAGGAACCGCTGAACCCGGCGACGCAGTTCTCGCACGCGGCGAGCGAGGGGATCCTGGATGCGCGGCGATCCTGGCATGTGGGGACGCGCGGGTTCACCTATGAGGCCGGCGTGATCGCGCGGACCGAGGCGCTGGGGTACCGCGTGGTGACGACCGCGAACCTGATGGCGCGGGGGTTTGCGCAGACCGCGGCGGAGATCCGCGAGACGATCGGCGACCGGCCGGCGTATCTCTGCTGGGACATGGACATCTTCGACCCCTCCGTCGCGCCGGGGGTGTGCACGCCCGCCTGGGGCGGGCTTTCGGCGCGGGAGGGGATCGAACTGCTGCACGCGCTGCGGGGGCCGCGCTATGTCGGGATGGATTTCAACACGGTGAGCCCGCCGCACGACGTGGCGGAGGCGGCGGCGCAACTGTGCGGGCACATGATCCTGGAGGCGATATCGCTGCTTGATCGGAACGTTCCATGACGGGGCTCGAATACCTCCACGCGATCGTCGCGGGAAAGCGCCCGGGCGGAGCGCTGCCGACGCTGCTCGGCATCCGCCTGGTCGAGGCGCGGCATGGGGCGGTGCGTTTCGAGGGCGTTCCGGATGCGCGCTTCACCAACCCCGCGGGCAGCATCCACGGGGGCTGGACGGCATCGCTGCTCGACAGCGCGGCGGCGCTGGCGGCGTATTCGACGCTGCCTGCGGGCAAGACCTCCACGACCGCCGACCTGCACATGCACTGCCTGCGCCCGATCATGCCCGATGCCGGGACGCTGGTTGGCGAGGGCAGCGTGATCAACGCGGGGCGGACGCTGATCCTCGCGGAAGCGCGCGTGCTCGACGAAGCAGGGCGGCTGCTC
>JAJYFW010000203.1 GCA_021785335.1 Pseudomonadota bacterium | reverse complement strand
GCCGGCGGCAGGTAGGCCACGGCGCGCGGCGCCGGCATCTGTTGGGCGGGCGGCTGGAAGGCGGGAGGGACGAAGGTGATGGCGGCGGCGGGCCTGGCGGCTCCATTGGAGGGTGTCGCCGCAAGCGCCACGGCGGGAATCAGGGTGAGGGCAAGCACACTCGCGCCCGTCAGCCATCCATCCCCCATCGGCCTGTAGCCCCCCGCCCGTGATCACTAATTCTGTCTCGGCGGTAACAAGCGAGGGCTGTTCAAGACAACCCATGGAAGGCAAAAAAGCGTGTCTGCCATGCGTATTCGTATAAACCCATTGGTGGATAAGAATGAGTATGAGGGAAATTATCCTATTTTCCGGTCAGGTAATTGGGGTGTAGCGAATAGATCACCGGTGTGTGTGATCTATTCGCCACAGAATCGGTCACTTGCAGGCCGTGATCATGATTTCAACGAGATGGCGCGGATCGGCCATGTTCGCCTGCACGCAGGCGCGGGCCGGCGCCATGCCCGCGGGCAGCCAGGCCGCCCACACCGCGTTCATCGCGTCGCGGTCGCGGATGTCCTTGAGCCAGATCTGCGCCTGCAGCAGCCGGGTCTTGTCGGTGCCGTGTTCCTCGAGGATGGCGTCGATCGCGGCCAGCACTTCCTTCGTCTGGCCGGTGATGTCCTTCGAGAGGTCGGCGGCGGTGCAGCCCTGGAGGTAAACGAAGCCGTGGAATTCGACGGCCTTGGAGAGAATCTTGTTGGGCTCGGAACGGATGATCTTGGACATGGCTTCTCCTTGCGCTGAGGCGGACGCGGTTGTCGCGAAGCCCGGGCTTCGTAGGGCGCGGCCGGGAAGGCGGCAACCCCGGGCGCCCGTGGTCCCGCCGCGCGAGGGGGCCGCGTGAGGGCGCCGGTCGCGGTCGTCCTCGCCGGCGGCGCGGCGCGGCGGATGGGCGGCGCGGACAAGGCGATGCAGCCGCTCGCCGGCCGGACGCTGATCGCGCACGTGCTGGCGCGGCTCGCCCCGCAGGTCGGCGCCATCGCGATCAGCGCCAACGGCGATCCCGCGCGCTTCGCCGCCTTCGGCCTGCCGGTGCTGGCGGACGCGCCGGGCGAGCCCGAGGGGCCGCTCGCGGGGCTGCTGGCGGGGGCGTGCTGGGCGGCAGCGGCGCATCCCGGCGCGCTGCTGCTCTCCGCGCCGTGCGACGTGCCGTTCCTGCCCCCGGACCTGGTGGCGCGCCTGGCCGCGGCGGCGCTTCCCGCCTGCGCCGAATCCGCCGGGCGGCTGCATCCGCTGGTGGCGCTGTGGCGGCCAGGCGACCTGATCGCGCGCGCGCCGCTCTCGGGCGCCGTGCGCGCGTTGCTCGCCGCCCTCGGCGGCACCAGCGTGGCGTGGGAAGGTCCCGCGGACCCGTTCGTCAACGTCAACGACCCAACGGCACTCGCGGCGGCGGAACGGACCGCCGAAACCCTCTAATTTTCGTGGATTTCAGCGGGGTTGGGGCGGGAGCCCGTCTTGCGTTTTGTTCATGGCCGATTCACCCTGCCGCCGCAGTGGCTCGCCGCCGTGGCGGGCGATGCCACGTGGCGCTTTTGAAACAGGGAGACTTCACTGCATGCTGACTCGTCGTAACTCCATCAAGGCGGCCGCGGGCGTTGCCGCCGCCGCGACGCTTGGTGCTGCTTCCAGCGCCCAGGCCGCGCAGACCGTCAAGATCGCGATCGATGCCTCGCTGACGGGCGCGGACGCGGCGTCCGCGGCGCGGCAGGTCAACGGCTCGATCCTGGCGCTGATGAACGCCAACGCCCTCAACGAGGTGCCGGGCGTTACCTTCACGTGGGAAAAGTTCGACGACGGCACCGCGACCGCCGGCCAGTACGACCCGGCGCAGGGCGCGATCAACGCGCGCAAGATGGTTGCCGACCCGTCGATCGTCGCCGCCGTCGGTCCGCAGATGTCGGGCGTGGGCAAGGCGATGAGCCCGATCCTCTCGGCCGGGCACCTCGTCACCATCACGCCGTCCTCGACCGCCCCGGACATCACAAACCCGGAATTCGCGAGCATCTACCGCCCCGCGGACAACCACGCGCCGGTTTATTTCCGTACCGTCACGACCGACGCGTTCCAGGGCCCGAACATGGCGAACTTCTTCGCCGAGAACCTGAAGGCGAAGAAGATCTTCATCCTCGACGACTCCGGCGCCTACGGCGTCGGTCTTGCCAACGCATTCGAGGGCCAAGCGAAGAAGAAGGGCATCCAGGTCCTCGGCCACGAGAAGCTGGACCCGAAGAACCCCGACTACACGGCGGTCCTGACCAAGATCAAGTCGCTCGAGCCGGACAGCCTCTACTACGGCGGCGTGACGATGGCGGGCGCGAAGCTCGCGAAGCAGTCCTACCAGATCCTGCCGCACATCAATAAGGGCGGCGGCGACGGCATCTTCGGTGGCGACTTCCTTACCGCCGGCGGCTTTCCTGCGGTTGAGGGCTGGTACGTTACGGAGGCTGGCCCGCACCTGGTGGGCACCGCGAACAAGGCCGTCGCCACCTTCACGCAGCAGTTCATCACCAAGTTCAAAACGGTGCCGGACGATTACTCCGTCACCGGCTATGACGCGGCGTGGGTGATCGTGCAGGCGGTGAAGAAGCTGGTGGCAGAGAAGAAGCCGATCACCCGCGACAACATCCGCTCGACGCTGCTCACGATCACCGTGGACACGCTGCAGGGCCCGGTCGCGTTCGACGCCAACGGCGACATCAAGAGCCACGTGGTCTCGGTGTTCCAGATCCGCGAGGACAAGGCGAAGTCACTGAGCGACCCCAACGCGCAGTACACCTATATCGGGGCCGCGCCGCAGGCCTGAGCCAGCGACGCAGACCCGGCTATCGGGCGGCCGCCTCCCTCGCGGGGGGCGGCCGTTCGGCTGAGAAAAGGATGGCGATTTCGCGGCTGCGGCGGCCTCGCGCCGGGGTCAGCACGGGCTGAATCCAGGTGCAAAAATCGCCGATCAATCAACGGAAGATGAAATCTGTCTGCCGCTGCCTGCGCCGGGCGGGATGCAGGCTTGCCTTTTGGTCATGACCGCCCCATGGTGCCAGTGTCGTGGTGCGAGACGCCACTCAAGATGACAAAAAAGGGAGACTTCACCGCATGCTGACCCGTCGTAACTCCATCAAGGCGGCCGCGGGCGTCGCGGCTGCCACCACGCTCGGGGTCGCTTCGCGCGCCCACGCCGCAGAGACCGTCAAGGTCGCGATCGACGCCTCGCTCACCGGTGCCGACGCGGCGTCCGCGGCGCGGCAGGTCAACGGCTCGATCCTGGCGCTGATGAATGCCAACGCCCTCAATGAGGTGCCGGGCGTCACCTTCACGTGGGAGAAGTTCGACGACGGCACCGCGACCGCGGGCCAGTACGACCCCGCCCAGGGTGCGATCAACGCGCGCAAGATGGTCGCCGACCCCTCGATCGTCGCCGCCATCGGGCCGCAGATGTCGGGCGTGGGCAAGGCGATGAGCCCGATCCTTTCGGCCGGGCACCTCATCACCATCACGCCGTCCTCGACCAACCCGGACATCACCAACCCGCAGTTCGCGAGCATCTACCGCCCCGCGGACAACCACGCGCCGGTTTATTTCCGTACCGTCACGACCGACGCCTACCAGGGCCCGAACATGGCGAACTTCTTCGCCGAGACGCTGAAGGCGAAGAAGATCTTCATCCTCGACGACTCCGGCGCCTACGGCGTGGGCATCGCGAACGCGTTCGAGGGCCAGGCGAAGAAGAAGGGCATCCAGGTTCTCGGCCACGAGAAGCTGGACCCGAAGAACCCCGACTACACGGCGGTCCTGACCAAGATCAAATCGCTCGAGCCGGACTCCATGTACTACGGCGGCGTGACGATGGCGGGTGCCAAGCTGGCGAAGCAGTCCTACCAGATCCTGCCGCACATCAATAAGGGCGGCGGCGACGGCATCATGGGCTCGGACTTCCTCACCGCCGGCGGCTTCCCCGCGGTCCAGGGGTGGTACTGCACCATCGCCGGCCCGCATCTCGTGGGCACCGCGAGCAAGGCGGTCGGCACGTTCATGCAGCAGTTCATCACCAAGTTCAAAACGGTGCCGGACGACTACTCCGTCACCGGCTATGACGCGGCGTGGGTCATCGTGCAGGCGGTGAAGAAGCTGGTGGAGGAGAAGAAGCCGATCACCCGCGACAACATCCGCTCGACGCTGCTCACGATCACCGTGGACACGTTGCAGGGCCCGGTCTCGTTCGACGCCAACGGCGACATCAAGAGCCACGTGGTCTCGGTGTTCCAGGTCCGCGAGGACAAGGCGAAGCCGCTGAACGACCCGAACGCGCAGTACACCTATATCGGGGCTGCGCCGCAGGCCTGAGCCGACGACGCGGCGGCCGCCCCCCTTGCGGGGGCGGCCGGTTGCGCGATACGCCGCCGTGGACGGTGTTCCAAACCGGCCACGACGGTTTTCTTATGTTTTCACCTGGGACGTGCTGACAACATGAGTGGTCTAAGCCTTTTCGTTCAGCAATCCATCAACGGATTGACGCTCGGTGCGATGTACGCGCTGCTCGCGCTCGGCTTCACGATGGTCTACGGCATCATGGAGCTGATCAACTTCGCGCATTTCAGCGTCTTCATGGTGGGTACCTTCGTCGCCCTCTACACGTTCGAGGCGTTCGGCATCTTCGGCCAGTCCACGATCCTGCACGGGCTGCCGCTGGTCGGCGTGCTGCTCGCCGCCTTCATCGTGACGATGGTGGTCTGCGGCGGCATCGGCATGTCGATTGAGCGCTTCTTCCTGCGCCGCCTGCGCGCGGTGAAGGGGCCGGCGTCGATGATCACCACCA
>JAJYFW010000202.1 GCA_021785335.1 Pseudomonadota bacterium | reverse complement strand
TCTACCACGCCCGGCGCCAGCCCCGCCTCGAGCGCCATGCGCTTGTGCGCATACCACTCGTAGCTCGCCCCCCAGTGCCTGGCGACCAGCAATATCGCCATCTCGTTCCACGCAAGCGGCAGCGACGATTGAAAGCGGATATGCTGCCCCAGTTGCTGCGCCGGTCCGGCAACCCCCGGCGAATGCAGCCAGGCCGCGACGGGCGGCACCATTCGCCCGCGCGGCCCCGTAACGGTCGCCTCGTACACCGCGCGCTGCGCCGGCGTCATCGCCTCCGGCGGGATCGCTGGCAGCCGCATCAGAAGATCAGCCCCGGCGACGTCGCCTCGTCGAGCGGCCAGATCGGCCGCGCGACCTTCGTGTAGGGAATGCGCCGGTAATCCCGCGACAGCGGCCCGTCCGTGTCCACATACAGCACCTGCGCCGCGATCGGCCCGAACGCCGCGCGGAAATGGTTGGTCGATTTCACCGCCACGATCCGCCGGTCCCTCGGTTCGATCCCGACATTGCGGAACAACTCCAACCCCAGCGCCTGCGTGCGGTTGGAGATCAACACCACCTCCACGCCTCCGGCGCGGATGGCCGCGCAATCCCCGAGCGGCACCGTCGTCGGCCCGAAACTCTGGTGCGCGTCCGCGGCCAGCGCCAGGACCTCCACCTCGGCATCGATCGGCTGGCCGGAGGCAGGTCCCGTCTTGCCCCCGAACCGCAGCGGAATCCGCGCGCCCACGCCCGCGTCGTTGCAGATCCGCACCGCGATCGGGTCCCAGACCGGCCCGAGGCATGCCCCCTCGGCACCGGCCGCCATCAGCGCGCGCAGGAACGTCGTGTTGTCGGAGGGCGCCCCGCCGCCCGCGTTGTCCGCCGGGTCTGCGATCACCACCGGAAACGAATTCGCGCCCCGCGCCGCGGCAACGGCTCCGGCGACATCCAGGTACGGCGGCGCCGTCCTTCCGCGCATCGAAACGAATTCCTCGCCGAGCTGCGTCGCCAGCCGGTCAGCCCCCGCCTTGTCGCCATGCGTCACCACCAGCACGCGCCCGCCCAGTTCCGCCACGTCCGCATAGGGGAAGCAATGCCCGATGGAGATCGACAGGATCCGGTCCTTCCCCTCCATCGCCATGATGCGATCGACGAACGATCGCATCAGCCTCTCCGTCGTCGGATAGGAACCGATCTGCCGGCAATCGTAACACGACATCACCGGTCGGATCTCGCCGCGGATGGTCCGCAGCACCAGCGTCAGCAGTTCCTCCGCACGGTCCACCACGTCGGTATGCGGAAACTCCTTGTAGAGGATGACGATATCCGAGTGACGCAGCCGCCGCACCGTGAGATGGCAGTGCGGATCGAGCTCCACGCCGATCACGCAATCCTTCCCAACGATCGCGCGCGCCGCCTCGATCAGCTCGCCTTCCACGTCGTCGCACCCATCCGCCACCATCGCCCCGTGCAGCCCCAGCAGCAGCCCGTCGAGCGGCATCGCGGCCTTGATCTGCGCCAGGATTTCGTCACGCATCATCGTGTGCGCCGCGCGCGTCGTGAGCCCCGCCGGGGAGGCCGCGAAACAGCTCCCCTCGATGAGCGTAAAGCCTTCCTTCGCCGCGCGCTGCCTCGCCACGAACAGCGGCGCCGTGCACATGCGCGGCTGGTCGCCCGGGTGCTCGCTAGGCCGGAAGAACACGGTCTCGCGATACGCTGCGAGTGACGTCGGCAGCGGCGAGAACGTGTTGGTCTCGGTCGCCATGGTGGCCGAGAAAATACGGGGACGTTCACGCGGCACGGGCCAGCTCCTTTCCGCGGACGAGGTCCGCGCATTTCTCACCGATCATGATGCAGGCGGCATTGGTGTTGCCGGAAACCAGCGTCGGCATGACGGAGGCGTCGGCTACGCGCAGTCCCTCGACGCCGCGCACGCGCAACTGCTCGTCCACCACCGCCATCGCGTCGCTTCCCATGCGCGCCGTGCCGACCGGGTGAAAGACGGTGCTCCCGGTCCGCCGCGCGTAGTCGAGGAACTCGTCGTCCGTCCGCACCGAATCGCCCGGCGCATGCTCGCTCACGATGAAGCGGCGCAGCACCGGCCGCGCGGCGATGCGCCGCGCGAGCTTGAGCCCCGCAACGATCGTCCGCCGGTCCATCTCCTCGGCGAGATAATTGGGCCGGATCACCGGTGCCGCCGCGGGATCGGGCGAGCGCAGCTCGATCGTCCCCCGGCTCTCCGGCCGCAGCTGGCAGACATGCTGGGTGAAGCCGGAGAACGGGTGCAGTTCCGCCGCCGACGTATCGGACGAAAAGTTGATGAAGTGAAACTGGATATCCGGCGTCGCCAGCTCCGGCCGCGTGCGCGCGAAGATCCCGGCCGAGGCCGCCGACAACGCCAGCGGCCCGCTGCGGAAGAGCGCGTATTCCAGCCCCGCGCGCACCATGCGCAGCGGGCTCTGCATCACGTCATTGACCGTGATGGGCGCGCGGCAGCGATAGGCAAACGCGACCTTGAGATGGTCCTGCAGGTTCCGCCCCACGCCGGGCGCATCCTGGATCGCTGCGATCCCGAGCGACTGCAGATGTTCGCCCGGCCCGATTCCCGACAGCATCAGCAGTTGCGGCGAGTTGACCGCGCCGCCGCACAGGATCACCTCCCGCCGCGCGCGGATCGTCTCTTCGGTCCCGCCGCGGCGGAACCGCAGCCCGGTCGCGCGCCTGCCCTCGAACAGCAGCCGCGTCGCAAGCGCATTCGTGACCACCTGCAGATTGGCCCGCCTCATCGCGGGCTTGAGGAACGCCACCGCCGCGGAGCAGCGCCGCCCGCGCCGCGACGTGGTCTGGTAGTAGCCCACGCCCTCCTGCTCGGCGCCGTTGAAGTCGTCGTTGCGCGGAATCCCCTCTTCCATCGCCGCCCGGATGAACGCCTCGGACAGCGGATGCCCGCCCGCGACGTCGGAAACCGCAAGCCCGCCTCCGGTCCCATGCAACGGACCCGCCTTGCCGATCCGGTCTTCCGAGCGCCGGAAATACGGCAGCACGTCGGCATAGGACCATCCCGTGTTGCCGAGCTGGCGCCAATGGTCGTAGTCTGCCGCTTGGCCGCGCACATAGAGCAGGCCGTTGATGGAGGACGATCCTCCCAGCACCTTGCCGCGCGGCCAGAAGATGCGCCGGCCGCCGAGGTTCGGGTCCGGTTCGGTCTCGTAACACCAGTTGATGCTGCGATCGGCGAACGTCTTGCCATACCCGAGCGGGATATGAATCCACGGATTCCGGTCCGCCCCACCGGCCTCGAGCACGGCAACCCTCACCGAAGGATCCTCGGAGAGCCGCGCCGCCAGCACGCAGCCGGCCGACCCGGCGCCGACGACGACGTAGTCCGCCTCCAGCATGCTCACGCGCCACCGATCCCGAGGATGCGCTGCGCCTCGGCCGGCGTCGCGACCGTCCCCCCGAGTTCCTCGACAATGCGCACTGCCCGTTCCACCAGCGCCGCGTTGCCCGGCGCCAGCACCCCGCGGGAGAGATAGAGATTGTCCTCCAGCCCCACGCGCACATGCCCGCCCAGGATCACGCTCTGTGCCACCATTGGGAACTGCGCCCGGCTGATGCCGAAGGCGCTCCACTGCGCGCCTGCCGGCAGCAGCGCCTTCATCGCGATCATCCCCTCCGCCGTCGCCGGCGCCCCCCAGGCGATGCCGAGGCACAGCTGCAACAGGGGCGGCGGCGCGAACAGGTCTTCCTCGATCATCCTCGCCGCCAGCCGCGCATGCCCGAGGTCAAAAACCTCGAGCTCCGGCTTCACTCCCGCGTTGCGGATCATCGCCGCCATCTCGCGCAGGTGATCGGGCACGTTCACCATCGCCCAGTCGCCGAAGTTCATCGTCGCGACGTCGAGGCTGCAGATCTCCGGCCGCATCTCCAGCACATGCGCCACCCGCTCGGCCGGCGGCACGAACCCCGCGAGCGGCGCGTTCGTCGCGGGCGCGAAACGAGCCCCCGGGCCGGTGGTGAGATTGATCACCACGTCGCTGCCCGCGTCGCGGATGCGCGCCACCACCTCGCGGTAATAGGCGATCTCCCGCGACGGCTTGCCCGTATCCGGGTCGCGCACATGGATATGCGCAATCGCCGCCCCCGCCGCGCGCGCCGCCAGCACCTCGGAGGCGATCTCCGCGGGACTGCGCGGGATGGCGCGTGAAACATGCGCGCTGTCCGCCCCGCCCGTCACCGCGCAGGAGACGATGGTCGCAGAGGTGGGCGTCGTCACAGCGTCAACCCGCCATCGACGACCAGCGTCTGCCCCGTGACCATCGGCGCCGAGAAGCCGAGGAACACCACCGCCTCGGCAATGTCCTCCGGCGTGCAGCGGCGCTTCATCACCGCCTTCTCGATGCTGCTGCTGCGCTGCTCCGCCGTCCACTCGATCTGCCAGGTGCTGTCCACGGCACCCGGCGCCACCGCGTTCACCCGCACCTCTGGCCCCAGGCCACGGGCCAGGTTCCTCGTGAGGTTGATCACCCCGGCCTTGGTCGCCCCATAGGCCAGCGAACTGCCCACATGGTTCATCCCCGCGATCGACGCAATCGAAACGATCGCCCCGCTCGCCTCCTTCAGCGCCGCCGCCGCCGCCTTCGACGCGCGGAAGACTCCGAGCAGGTTGGTCTGGATCACCGCCTCCCACAGCTCCTCGGTGATCAGGTCGAGCCGCGCCGGTGGAATCGCCGCGCGCACACCGGGCGTGCCGGCATTGTTCACCAGGAGGTCGAGCCGCCCCAGCGCGCTGATCGCCGCTCCCACCATCGCGGGCCCGTCGGCATCGTCGCTCACATCGCCCGGCGCCGGAACCACCCGCGCGCCCGCGGCCGCCA
>JAJYFW010000201.1 GCA_021785335.1 Pseudomonadota bacterium | reverse complement strand
CGTAGACTTTCAGTTCGACCTTGCGGCCCAGCCAGCCGCCATGCGCGTTCACTTCCGCAACCCCAAGCTGCAGGCCGCGGAGCTGGTACTCCCCGTCGGTTGCAAGCGGGCCGGTTTCCGAAACCGTGGTGCCGATCACGATCGGCTTGGCGGCATGTGCCGCGCCGCTCATTCCGATCAGGCAGCCGAGCGCGGCAACTGCGCCGCGGCAAACAGACGAAACGCCCCATGGGCGGCGTTGGATGGCCATCTCCTGCGTCCCTCCCAAGATTACTTGTCGGACATATTACTTGCCCGACATTTTTTCAGATGGCCGACCCATCGGCCTCTGCTTAGACAAGTCATAGCCTGCACTTGTCGGTATCTGAAGGCAATATCCAGGGATAGCGACGTTTATCCTGCCGAAATGCACGCCCGTATGGCGAGCGCCAAACAGCCCTGCTTCCCGATAACTCATGGAGATTGCGTGGCGTCCCGTAGGGGATTCGAACCCCTGTTACCGCCGTGAAAGGGCGGTGTCCTGGGCCTCTAGACGAACGGGACCGCGGCCGCGCGCCTTGTCGCCGAGCCGCCCCGCCGGGTCAAGCCGGCGTGTCCCCTTGCCCCCGCCGGCATAGTCGATACCGGGCAGTCTCAGCCCGTTCGCCGCAACGCGCAGCCCCCGTGGCAGCCGGCGATAGGCCGCAAGCAGCCACCCCACCTGCGCCAGGCGGCGCAGCCCGCGATCGTGCCAGGCCGTTACCGCCCGGCCCCAGGCGCTGAGCGGAATCGCCTCGGCGCTGACGAACCCCCAGGCATCGGCCCATTGCCGCTTGTACGCATCCTCGCCGGGCGTGAGATCGAACACCGCCAGCCGCTTCTCGAAGCACCAGCGGATGAGCTGCTCCAGCACCAGCCGCGAGGGCGACAGCCGGGCGAACTCCCTCGCATACGCGAACGCCTCGAACACGAACCGCTCGCCGCGCACGACGCCATAGCCCACCGAGAGCGTCGCCTCCTCCGATCCCAGGCGCCCGATCAGCAACTGCCCGGCATCGAACAGCGCCAGCAGGTTGGCGCGGTCGAACGCCCGATAAGGAGCGGCGCTGTAAAGCGGCGTGGCAATGCCCCGCGCGTCGAGCCAGTGCTGCTTCAGCACCTCATAGGTGTCGAGCATCGCCGCGGCCTCCTCGCGCGTGCGCGCCCGGCGGAACCGCACATCGCCCGCCAGCTCCGCCACGCGCCGCCACTGCCGGCGCTGGTCCGCGGCGACACGCGGCGGCAGATGCGTCTCGTACGCCTCCCAGTTCCCCCAGTCCGCGAGGTGGATGAACCATGTCGGGCGCCGGGTGCGGAACCGTCCGCCATCCCCGCCGATGAGGTTGAGCGCCGCCCCCTCGGGCACACAGCGCAGCAGCAGGCAGCTGGCACCGGCCTCGCGGCGCACCGCCTGCCACGCCCCCGCCAGCCACGCTCCGGCGCGCGGGTCCGCCGCCACCAGCGCGTCATTGGGTCCGGACAACGTTCCGCACAGCATCTCGAGCGTGCGGCCACGCCGCATCAGCGCCCAGATCAGCACCACCTCGCCATCGCACCGCCCGACAGCGATCACCGGCCTCGCGCCAAGCGGCTTGCCCACCAGCATCCAGGCCCGCCACGTCTCCTCGAACCGCAGCGGCGAAAACTCGGCCCCGCAACGCCGTTCCAGCGCCCGCCACGCCGGCTCAAGCGCGGCAAACCCCGCCTCGTCGCGAGCGACCTCGACGTGGTAATCCGAAAGTCCGTTGTCCGGCATCGATCCCAGACGCGTCCTCCGCCGCGCATGCACGCCCACGAACTGCTCCGAAGCTCGAGCGAGGCTACGGTTCACGCCGGCGCAGGGTCAACAATCCGCCACCTCCTGCCCCACTCGTCGCTCGTTTCCGTCATGGCCAGGAGCCTCCGGCGGACCGGGCGCCATGCGACCGCAGGTGAGACAGGGCCTGACTTCCACCCGACGAGGATTGTATTTTTTTAATGTTCCGGGAGGTTCACAGCTTACTGGGGGTACCCATGAGCAAGCACCTCGCCGTTGTAACATTCGCCGCCCTTGCGCTGGTCGCAGCTTCGCCGGCATTCGCCGACGTCATCTACGGCACGAAAAACATCCAATACGACAATATGAATATTCAGGCGGACACGAATGCGCTGTCCGTGACCGGCGATATCGCCCACACGCCATTGCAGATGACGTTCAACACCATGATCGGGCCGGATTTCTCGACACAGGTGACGATGCACTGCCAGCATGGCGTCGCCTTCTGCGAAAGCTACGCCGACTCACAACCTAACGCTACTTCGACCGGCTTCTCCTCGCTCACCCTGTCGGCACAATCCGGCTCGGCCTGGAATGCCGGCGACTTCGCCCTGGATTACCTCGCCGGCAGCCAGAACTCCGGCACGCCGACGGTGACGTTCTCGGCCTACGACAACGGCACCCCGCTCCTGCTTTCCGGCAGCAAAACCTGGAACCTCGACGTCAAGGGCCTGAGCCATTTCAACTTCGCCACGCTCAACGGCGAGGTCATCACCGATCTGGTGATTTCCACCAACAGCCCGGCCCTGTTGCAGGACATCAAGCAGGTCTCGCTGCAGGCAGTCGGGTATCCCGTCCCTGAACCCAATTCGCTGGCGCTGCTCGGCGTGGGCCTTGTCGGCCTCGGCTTCCTGACCCACCGCCGCAAGCGGGCATAGAAGCCCGGTCATCGTCCGCCTGCCGCCCGCGCAAACCCGCGCGCGGCAGGCGCCGCGGCGCTCCCCCGGTCAGGCGCCGCCAATCTCCGCGGCATCCACCACCACCAGGTCGACTCCCGCGTCGCCCATCCACGTATTGACCCGGAGATGCCCCGCGAGGTGCAGCGGCCGCCCGTCGCGCGCCAGCAGCCTGGCGGCCACCGCCTCCTCCCGCGCCCGCCCGGGCCTGGCGCCGAACAGCATCGCCTTCAGCCTCGCCCCGCCCGCCTCGGGCTCGACGAAGGCTCGCACGCTGGTGCCGTCCTTGCCCACACGGTCCGCCCGCACGATCCGCGCGCGCGGTATCGCCAGCACCGGCTCCTCGTTGCCCGCCCCGAACGGCGCCAGCCGCGCGATGGCCTCCGCAAGCCCCACCGTCGCCCCCGCGGCCGAGACGGCGCCCTCGACCACGAGGTCCTCCACCGCCGGCAGATCCCGCGCCGCCGCGAACCGCGCGTCGAGGAACGCGTGCAGCGCCTCGAGCCCTTCCTCGCGCAGCGTGAACCCAGCCGCGAGCGCGTGCCCGCCGCCCGCCATCAGCAACCCCATTTGCCGCGCCGCGATGATCGCCGCCCCGAGATCGAAGCCGAACACACCCCGCGCCGAGCCCTTCGCCACCCCGTCCGCCAGCGCCGCCACCGCCGCCGGGCGGTTGAACCGCTCGCGGATCCGCCCCGCCACGATCCCCACCACGCCCGGATGCAGTTGCGATCGCGCAACAAGCGCGCAGGCATGCCCCGCCTCGAACTGCCGCGCCGCCTCCTCCATCGCGAAGGCCAGCATCTCCGCCTCCACGTCCTGGCGCTTTTGGTTCACGGCATCGAGCGTGGAGGCAATGGGCATCGCCTCCGCCTCATCCGCCGCCAGCAGCAGCTTCAGGCCCAACGCCGATTCCGCGATCCGCCCACCGGCATTGATCCGCGGCCCCAGCGCCCAGCCCAGAGTCATCGCGTTCGGCGCCCCCGTCACGCGCGCCACCGCCATCAGCGCCGCCAGCCCCGGCCGCCGCCGCTGCCCCAGCACTCGCAGCCCCTGCGCCACCAGCGCCCGGTTCAGCCCCACCAGCGGCATCACGTCGCACACCGTCGCCAACGCCACCAGGTCGAGTGCCGCCAGCAGGTCCGGCTCCTTCCGCCCGGCAAAGAACCCGCCCCGCCGCAACACCCGCAGCATGGCAACGGCGGCAAGGAACGCGATCGCCGTCGCGCACACCCCGCCCAGCCCCGAACTGTCGTCGAACCGGTTCGGGTTCACCGTCGCCAGCACCGGCGGCGGCGGTCCCTCCGCCTTGTGGTGATCGAGCACGATCACGTCGGTCAGGTCGCCGTGCACCGCGAACACATCCGCCGCCGCCGTTCCGCAATCGACACAGACAATCAGCGACGCGCCGCGCACCCACAGCGCCCGCATCGCCGGCGCATTGGGTCCATAGCCCTCCGAGGTCCGGTCCGGGATATGCGTTTCCACCTGGCAGCCCAGCTCGCCCAGCAGCGAGGCCAGCAGCGCCGTCGCGCAGCCGCCATCGACGTCATAATCACCCAGGATCGCGACGGTCTCGCCCGCGCGCACCGCGGCCGCCAGCCGCTCGGCCGCCGCGTCCATGTCCACCAGGACGGAAGGGTCGGGCAGGGTGGCCCGCAGCGTCGGCGCCAGGAAGTCGGCGGCCTCCTCAGGCCGCACCCCGCGCGCCGCCAGCAGCCGTCCCACGATCTCCGGCAGCTCGAGCCGCTGCGCCATCGCCAGCGCCGCCCGCTCGTCGCCCCCGCGCCATCGCCAGCGCCGGCCGCTGGCACTTCGGCCTACCCCGAGCGCCGGCCCGGAATCCTCCCCCGCCAGCGCGCCCGCTAAACCTGGATCCATGTTTTGGTAGCGAAATTATGGTGCGCCTCGACATAGCGCACGGTGCCGGACTTGCTGCGCATCACGATCGAATGCGTCGTCGCCCCTTTCCCGAACCACCGCACGCCCCGCAGCATCGCGCCGGACGTGACCCCCGTCGCCGCGAACACCACGTCCCCTTTCGCCATCTCATTGACCGTGTAGACATGGTTCGGGTCCGTCACGCCCATCTCGCGGGCCCGCGCGATCTGCTTCTCGTCCTCGAACATCAGCCGCCCCTGCATCTGCCCGCC
>JAJYFW010000200.1 GCA_021785335.1 Pseudomonadota bacterium | reverse complement strand
CGGTTCACGATACCATCTGCCGCAGCGGCCCATCCGGTCATCAACGATACCCTCTTCGATGAGGAGCAAAGACGTGATCTCGATGAGCAGTCGGACGCACTGCACTTCCTTGCAGCGAGGGCAATAGCCTATTGGCTACGGGTGATCTGGTGGAAGACGGGATTCCACATGATCAATCGGCTTCCCGGCACGTCCGGGGGCGGTAGCTTCGACGCAGGAGCCCTTATCAACACCAAGTCGAACACGCGATTTTACGTGCCGCGCGTCGGTGGAATTGTCACATTCCCGTTTCGGCCCGTTTTGCGCGCCGCCCAATGGTCAGAAGTAGCCGACGCCCTGAATGCTGGGCGGGAGCCACCAATCTGGCACAACTACCTCGCGAGCGCGCATCAACGGATGGAAGCTGGCGATCGGCTCGCGGCGATGCTCGACCTCGCAGTGGCTGCGGAGGCCAGTATCCGCAACGCTGTGGACGTCAAGCTCCCGCCGAGTACGACCAACGAGAAGAGGGAGAGCATCCGTCGCAAGAACGTGTCGGGTATCTTTAGGGACTGGCGCGATCATGGGCTACCTGAGTTTCCGAAGCTTGCGTGCCTATGGACACTTTTCGATATTCGTAACGACATTATGCATAGCGGTGCGGCGACTCTTGGTGACGCCGCGTTCTTCGAGGATGCGGCGAAGACGGTTTTGCTACTCGTAGAGAGTCTAGAGGGGTAATTTAGGCACTTCGTTACATCTCGCAACTGAATGGCCCGAGCCGTTCGTTGGGACGACGAGCATCTCACCAGCCATGAACGGGCTTGCGGCTGCTGACGTGCCACGGAGAATTCCCTCGGCCTGACCTAAGCCACCGCCATAACAATATGCGCCTGGATCCTGGCGGCGACCTCGCCGGTTCCGTGCCGCTCGGCGATCGCGGCCTCGGCGTAATCGGTCGCGGCCTCCAGCTTTCCCGGCGCGCGGGCCTCGATTTCGTTGCGCAGCAGCGTTCCCTGGCAATAGGCGACGGCCGGGACGCGCGCGGAGGCCGCGCGGCTTTGCTCGGCCCTCGTCTCGATCGCCACGCGGGAAAAGCCCGCCGCCTCCAGCTCGCGGCGGATCAGGTCCGTGTCGTGGTAGCCGTGCGGCGTGCGCGCGAGGAAGCGCGGCGGATCGGCCGGGAAAATCCGCGCCAGCGCGTTCGTCACGTCGTCCGCGAAGACATTCTCCTCGATGCGGTCCCAGACGCTGAACAGGAAATGCCCCCCGGGCCGCAGCACGCGCCTCGCCTCGCCATAGGCGCGGGCGCGGTCGGGGAAGAACATCGCGCCGAACTGGCAGCAGACGAGGTCGAAGCCCGCGTCCTCGAACGGCAGCGCCAGTGCGTCCGCCTGGCGCCACGCGATGCGGCTGTCTTGCCCCTGGCGGGAGGCGGCGTGGTCGAGCATCGGCTGGTTGAGGTCGGTCACGACATAGCTGGCGGAAGGGGACAGCCGCGGCGCCAGGGCGCGGGTGACAACGCCGGTGCCCGCGGCGGTTTCCAGGACGGCGCGCGGCGAGAGGGCGGCCGCCCGCCGGGCGAGGTCCGCGGCGTAGGGCTCGAAGATCAGCGGCACCATGTGCCGGTCGTAGTTCTCCGGAACGGAGCCGGCGAACACCTTGTCGGCTTCGAGCATCGCGATCCCCCCCCGGGCTTTTGTTGACGGCGCGCGAGGGCAGCAGACAATTTTGTTCCGTTTGTGGTCGTATTCGGCCAGGGGCGCGAAGGGGTGGCCGAAACGGCACGATGTCCCGCTCCCGGACCAGCCGGAAAGCGGAATCCCGCGCCGGGGCATGGAGGCGTGCAGGGCGCAAAGAAAGCCCGCGGGCTCCGGGTGGAACCAGCGGGCTTGCGTAGCCGAAGGCGGGCGGGCCGTGTCAGGCGCGGGAGCGGCGGCGCACGACGGTGAGGCCGAAAAGCCCGGTGGCGAGCACGGCGAACGACATCGGCTCCGGCACGCGCACGTTGGACGACGGCGAGGCGAACGTCTCCTGCCCGACGAGCACATTGCCCGCCGAGGCCGTCGTGTTGTCGGCGGTGATGACGAGGTAGTTGGCGGTGTTGTTCGTAAGGCCGAAGCTATAGGTCTGCAGCGCGGCCGTGCCGGTGCTGGGGTTCTGCAGCTTGGTCAGCAGGTGGAGCTTGCCCAGGTCGAGTGTGCTCCCGATCGAGCTTGCGCCATAAATGTCGATCGCGCCGCCCTCGCCGTTTTGGATCGAGCCCAGCGAGATGCTGGCCTCCGTGTAGCCCTGGCTGATGGCATTGCTGTTGTTGAGGAGCAGAAACTCGTTCGAGGCGATCTCGAGCGTGGAGCCTGAGTAGGCGTCCCCCGACGACCACACGCCAAGCCCGGTTTCGCCCGATGTGCTGCTGCCGAACCGCTGGGAGACGTCAGTTCCGGTGCTGGAAGCGGAGGCTCCGGCATAGGAATTGGCCGTGACGGTAATCCCGCCATTGGTATACGCGACCGAATTGCTGTTCAGCACGCAGTCCCCGCTGGTGCTTCCGTGGGCGCAGGTCGCGGAGTTCGGCAGCAGCGAGTTGAAGTTGAAGATCACATTGGCCCGGGCGGGGGCCGCAGCCAGAACCATCCCTGCCGCCACGCACGCGGCGCCAGCGAGCCTTAACCGGTTGCGACTCACGAATCCGCGCATGTCCCATTCTCCCATTTTTTCGGCGTCCCAAAGTTTACACGTACAGGCCATAATCCTCACGCAATGAGGCGAAAGCTGCGAACGCGCCCCAGACAGCCTCGATTGTGTTAATCATTTTTTATCGCATCCTCTAACAATTGTATAGCCGAAATTTTTGGAAAAGTGGCGAAAATTCGCGCCGGGCTCGCGCGAGGGCGGGCGGCGGGTGTTTGATGTTGACGCAAAGATAGGTGATTCCTAAGGTCCATTTATGGAAAACCATTGCAAACACCCAAGTGAAATCGTTCCCCCGTGCCCGCAAGGGCTCGCTCGATGAGCCGCCGCCGGTGGATAAAATTCTGGCCGCAGGACTGGCAGCGCGACCCCGCCCTGCGCGCCTGCTCGCTCGCGGCGCGCGGGTTGTGGATGGAACTTCTCTGCATCGCCCACGAGAGCGAGCCCTACGGCCACGTCACCCTCAACGGGCGGGCGATGACGGAGGCGGAGGTCGCGAGCATCGTGGGCCGCCCGCGCCGCGAGATCCTGCCGCTGATCGCGGAGCTGGAACGCGCCGGCGTGTTCAGCCGCACGGCCGAGGGCGTCATCTACTCGCGCCGCCTGGTGCGTGACGCGGACCTTTCCGCGGTCGGCCGCGATCATGCGGAAAAGCGGTGGAATCAGAGGCTTGCGCCACCCCAGCCCATTGGGCACCCCATTGGGCAAGCCGCCGCGCCCCCAATGCGCCAAGAAGCCAGAAGCCAGAGGCGAGAAGCCGGAAGCGCGAATCCGGAAGCCACAGACAATCCACAGTCACATTCCGTTCCTTCGGAACGGCGCGGCCCTGCCGCGCGCACGGGCGACGCGGAGGGGTTCGGCAGCAGGGACTGGCGCGCAACACAAGCTGCATTTGCACCTGCATTTGCATCGCCGGGCCGGCCCTCGGTCGAGGACCTCATCGCCTGCCTGCCATCCGGCTCCTCCCGGTAAGCGGGCCGAGGGGACCATCGGCGGCGGGGCGAGGCATGCGCGCAACGCGCCGGGACTTCGGCGCGCCTCTCCGCTAAGGGTGCCCGCGGAACGCGCGCCGCCCCATCCCGGGCGGGAACGAGACGAGGACCGACGTGCCGGAAGAGGAACCGAGCGCCGCCACGGTGCGGCTCGCGGCGCTGGGATGCGGCATCCTGGTCGCCACGATCTACTACGCCCAGCCGCTCATCGACCCGATCAGCCGTTCGATCGGCCTCTCGCGCGCCGCCTCCGGGCTGGTGGTGACGGTGATGCAGGTCGGCTTCGGCCTCGGGCTGGCCTGCATCGTGCCGCTCGCCGACCGCTACGAGAACCGCGCGCTGGTGACGGCGAGCCTCGCCGTCACCGCGGCGGCGCTGGCGGCGATCGGGCTGGCGCAGGGGAAAATCGGCTTCCTGGTGCCGGCGATGGTCGCGGGCGTGGCGTGCGTGGGTGCCCAGATCCTGGTGCCGATGGTCGCCGGCATGACGCCGCCGGCGCGGCGCGGGCGGGTCATCGGCACGGTGATGAGCGGGCTGCTCACCGGCATCATGCTGGCGCGCCCGGCCGCCGCCTTCGTCGCGAGCCTGCTCGGCTGGCGCGGCGTGTTCCTCGCGGCGGCGGCGGTGACGGCGGCGGTGGGGGTGGCGCTGCGGCTCATGCTGCCGCGGCGCGAGGCTTCCGGGGCCGGGCATTACCTGGCGACGCTGCGCTCCACCGTCGCGGTGGTCGCGCGCCACGCGGCGCTGCGCCGGCGCATCGCCTACCAGGCGCTGCTGTTCGCGCTGTTCATCGGGTTCTGGACCACGGTGCCGCTGCTGCTGGCGGACCGCTTCGGCTTCGGCCAGCAGGGCATCGCGCTGTTCGCGCTGGCCGGCGCGGGCGGGGCGCTGGCCGCGCCACTCGCCGGCCGCGTCGCGGACCGCGGGCATGCGCGCGCGGCGACGGTGGTCGCGGCGATGGGTGCCGCGGCGACGCTGGCGGCGACATGGCTGCTGGCGCGCTGGGGCTCGGCGGTGGCGCTCGCGTTGTGTGCCGCGCTGTTCGACGCCTGCGTGCAGACCAACCACGTGGTCAGCCAGCGCATCATCTTCGCGCTTTCGGACGCCCACCGGGCGCGGATCAACGCGGCCTACATGAGCAGCATCTTCGTCGCCGGCGCGATGGCCTCGGCGCTGGGCCCGGTGCTCTACGCGGCGTTCGGCTGGAAGGCGGTGGCGATCGCGGGGCTCGTGCTCGCGAGCCC
>JAJYFW010000199.1 GCA_021785335.1 Pseudomonadota bacterium | reverse complement strand
GCCGTCCGGGGTGAAGCGCGTGCGCATGCCGGTGGCATCCGATCCCGCCTCCGGCTCGGTGATCGCCAGCGAGCCGAGGCCGCCTTGGGCGATGCGCGGCAGCAGGCGGCGCTTCTGCGCCTCCGACCCGAAGTCGATCAGCGGCTTCATGCCGTGGAAGGTGGTGGCATAGACGATGCCGGTGGAAGCGCAGGCCGACGTGATCGCCTGCACCACCGCGAGATAGAGACGGTAGCGCATCGGCGCGCCGCCATACGCCTCCGGCACGAACAGCGCGTTCAGGCCGAGTTCGTTGATGGCGCGGATATTGTCCCACGGGAAGGTGCCGTCGCGGTCGAGCGCCGCCGCGCGGGGCGCGATGGTCTCGCGCGCCAGCCGGCGCACCTGGTCCAGCACCAGGCGTTCCTCCTCGCTCCAACCCCGCCGCCGTTCCAGCCGTGCCAGCACCGGATGGGTCATTGCCGGATGGTCATTGCCGGTTGGGTCATTGCCGGTTGGGTCATTGATTGATCGTCTGCCCCCCGTCCAGATAGATCGTCTCGCCCGCGAGCAGCGGCGTGTCGGCGCCGATCAGCGCGGCGACCACGCGCGCGACTTCCTCGGGCTGGCCGGGTCGGCCGATCGGGACGCGCTGGGCGATCCAGGCCTTCACCTTCTCCCGCGCCAGGTAGTCCCGGTTCAAATCCGTCTCGATGTAGCCCGGCGCGACGTTGAAGACGCGGATATCGTCCTTCGCCCACTCCACCGCGAGGCAGCGCGTGATCGCGCCGACCGCGGCCTTGGACGCGCAATAGGCGACGCTGCCGGCGATGCCGAGCCGGTCCCAGAACGAGCCGATGTTGACGATCGTGCCGCCGCCGGACGCGCGCAGATGCGGATAGACCTCGCGGCAGGCCACCAGCACCGCGGTGGCGTTCAACTGCATCGTCGCTTCCCACGCCGCCGTCGGCAAGCTCGCCGAGACCTCGGCGCGGTGCACGCCGGCGCAGTTGACGAGGCCGGCGATCCCGCCGTCCGCCGCCGCCGTGGCGAAGGCCGCGCGCAATGACGCTTCGTCGGTGACGTCGCAGGCAAGCGGTTGTCCCGCCGGCGCCGTGCCGCTGCGCGACAGCGCGACGATCCGGTGGCCGCGCGCGGCGAGTTCCACCGCGATCGCGGCGCCGATGCCGCGGCTCGCGCCGGTCACGATGATCCGGCCGGGCCGGGGTTCAACGGTCACGGCCAGCCCCCTGCGCCGGCGCTTCGGCGGCGCGATAGCGCACCGGTGTCACTGCCAGTTCCCCGCGCCGTGCCATCGCCACGAGCTCCCGTTTCAGTATCTTGCCGCTCGCGGTCAGGGGAAATGCGTCCGTGCGCAGGAACCACTCCGGCATGTCGTAGCGGGACAGTCCCTCCGCGGCAAGGTGGGCGAGCAGCGTCTCGGGCGCCACCTCGCCGATCACCGCGAGGCAGACGCGCTCGCCCAGCCGCTCGTCGGCGACCGGAAACGCGGCGCAGCGCGCGACCGCGGGATGGCGCAGCGCCAGCGCCTCGATATGCGCGGGATGGATGTTGTGCCCACCACGGATGATGAGGTCCTTGAGCCGCCCCTCGATCCGCAGGTTCCCGGCCGCGTCGAGCGAGCCGAGATCGCCGCTGCGGAACATCCCGTCGGCCGTGAAGCTCGCCTCCGTGGCCGCCTGGTTGGCCAGATAGCCGAGCATCAGCGCCGCGCCCTGGCCGACGATCTCCCCCGTCTCGCCCACCGGCAGGCGCCGCTCCGGGTTCGCGGGATCGCGGATCTCGACCGTATAGGCACGCCCGCCGCGCCCGCAGGTGGCGATGACGGTTTCGGTCGGATCGTCCGGATGGGTGTACTGGTGCGAGGAGTTCTCCGTCATCCCGTACACGTTCTGCGGCCGCACGCCGATGCGCACGAAACGATCCGCCACGGTGGGCGGGATCGGCGCGCCCGCCATGTAGAACACCCGTACCTGCCCGAGCCGCGCCAGCCCGCGCGCCGCCTGCTCCGCCTGGATGTCCATCGCATGGGTCGGCACGCCGAGGATGTAGCTGGCGCGGTTCTCCAGGATCCAGTCCAGGCGCGCGACGCCCGCCGGCGGATCGTCCGTCACCAGCAGGCAGCCGGCCAGCAGCCACTGCGCCACCGCGACCCAGGCGATATGGTGCGACAGTGGCGAAAGGGTCAGGATCCGCGTGTCCGGCCCATGCCCCCAGTCGCGCACCAGGTCGCGCGCGTTGGCCAGCAGCGTGTTATCCGAATGCATCACGCATTTCGGCACGCCGGTGGTGCCGGAGGTGAAGGCCAGATAGGCGATCTTGTCCGGGTCCTGCGGCGCGGGCGCGCCCGGCCCCGACGCCGGGCGGGGGAAAGTCTCCGGCGTCCAGACGGCGCGCAACCCGCCCTGGCCGCCGAAGCGCGCGATGGGATCGGCGATGCGGTCGGCACCCCAGCCCGGCTCGGTCAGCAGCACGCGCGCGGACAGGCGTTCGAGCAGCCCAGTCACTTCCTCGGCGGTGTAGGTCCGGTGCAGCGAGGGGTTGCAGGCGATACCTTCGCGCGAGCAGGCGAGGAACAGCGCCACCGCCTCCAGCCGGTTCGACATCCAGATCGACACGCGGTCGCCGCCGGCCAGCCCGAGCCCGCGCAGCGCGGCGGCAACGCCCTCCACCCAGGCGAGCATCTCCCGCCACGTCAGCACGCGGCGTCCGTCGCGCGCCGCCGGCTGGTCCGGGCGCGCGACGGCGTTGGCCGCGAGCAGGTCGTAGCAGGTCTCGCGCGCCCAGGTGCCGTCCGCGTAGTGGCGCCGGGCGGCGGCGGGATGGTGCAGGGTCAGGAACGGCCGCATCGCGCGCGCCCGTTCAGTGGCCGAAGCGGGACGGATCGGGGCCGCGGCGGTCGGCGAAGGAGCCGCGCAGTTCGTGGCTCTCGTCGGTATCGAGGTACTGACGCAGCAGCAGGTCGTGCGCGAGGCGGGCAAGGCCGCCGACGCCGCCATGCCGCGCGTTGAACGCCGCCTTGACGGAGGCGAGGGCGAAGCTGCCGCGGTCCGCGACTTCCAGCGCGAAGCTGCGGGTTTCCTCCGCCAGGCGGTCGTCCGGCACCACCTTGTTGATGAGACCCATCGCCAGCGCCTCCGGCGCCGGGATGCGCGGGTTACGGTACCACAGCTCCTTCGCGCGCTTCTTGCCGATCAGGTCTTCCAGGTACCAGGTGCCGTAGCCGGCGTCGAAACTGCCCATCATCGGGCCGACCTGGCGGAACACCGCGGTTTCCTTGGCGATGGTCAGGTCGCAGACCATCTGCAGCACGTTGCCCCCGCCCACCGCGTAGCCGTTCACGCTGGCGATCACCGGCTTCTGGATGCGGTCGATCGCTTCGTACATCTCGAGCGTCGGCAGCACGCCGGGATAGAGCTTGGTGTCGGGCAGCCCTTCCTTGCGTCCGCCGATGCAGAAGAAGCGGTCGCCGGCGCCGGTCAGCACGACCACGCGGGTGCGGGTCTCGTTGCGGATGCTCTCGATGCAGTCGCGGATCTCCAGGCACATCCGCGCGGTGAACATGTTGCCGTCGTCGGGGCGGTTCAGCGTGATCGTGGCGATCGGGCCGTCCTCGGCGAACAGGATGGTCTCGTACGGGGTGCTCATGCGCGGGCTCCGGCGGGCGTGGTGGGCAGGTCGCGCGCGAGAGTGCCACCGCCGCGGGCCACCCGGCCAGCCCCGGCGCCCGGTCGGGCCGGCGCCATCCCAGCAGAAACCTCAACCCTGCCATTCCGGCTTCGGGCAGGGTTTCGCCCGCTTCCGGGGCCGCGCACGCTGGCGGATTGCCGTCGGGCCACGCATCTTACGCAGTCTGTCGTCCCGCCGCTGTCCGATCGTCCGATCAAAGGCCACGCCCGCCCCATGAGCCAGACCGCCACAGCCCAACCGGCCGCCGTCGCCGCCCGCCCCGCCACGGTCGCGGTCCCGGTGCTGGGGGCGATCAGCTTCTGCCATCTGCTGAACGACATGATGCAGTCGCTGCTGCCGGCGATCTACCCGATCCTGAAGGGCGGTTTCGACCTCAACTTCAGCCAGATCGGCCTGCTCACGCTGACCTACCAGACCACCGCCTCGCTGTTGCAGCCGCTGATCGGGCTGCACACCGATCGCAAGCCGAAGCCCTATTCGCTGCCGTTCGGCATGAGCTTCACGCTGTTCGGCCTGCTTGCCATCGCCTTCGCGCCGAGTTTCGCGCTGCTGCTGGCCGGCGCCGCACTGCTCGGCATCGGCTCCTCGATCTTCCATCCGGAATCCTCGCGCATTGCCCGGCTGGCCTCGGGCGGGCGGCACGGGCTGGCGCAATCGGTGTTCCAGGTGGGCGGCACTTTCGGCCAGTCGCTCGGGCCGCTGCTGGCGGCGTTCGTCATCCTGCCGCACGGGCGCGCCAGCCTCGCGTGGTTCGCGCTGGTCGCGCTGGGCGGCATGTCGATCCTGACCGGCCTCGGCCACTGGTACAAGACCCACGGTCAGGCCCGCGCGCCGGCCCGCACGGCCGCCGCGCGCCATTTCGCGCTTCCGCGGGGGCAGGTGGCACGGGCGATGGCGGTGCTGCTGGCGCTGATGTTCTCGAAGTTCTTCTACCTCGCCAGTATCAACAGCTATTACATCTTCTACCTGATGGATCACTTCCATCTGACCACCCGGTCGGCGCAGATCTGCCTGTTCGTCTTCCTTGCCGCCGCCGCCGCCGGCACCGTGATCGGCGGGCCGGTCGGCGATCGGTTCGGCCGCAAGACGGTGATCTGGGGATCGATCCTCGGCGTGCTGCCCTTCACCCTCGTGCTGCCCTATGCCGGGCTGGCGGCCACCATCGGCCTCAGCGTGGTGATCGGGCTCGTGCTGTCCTCCGCCTTCTCTGCGATCGTGGTCTA
>JAJYFW010000198.1 GCA_021785335.1 Pseudomonadota bacterium | reverse complement strand
CAGCGCCTCCGGCTGGTCGGAATAGCCGCAGGCATAGACCGGCGGCATGGCGTTCCTCATGCCGGGGCCGATCAGCGCGAGTTCGTAGAAATGCGTGTTCGGCGTCGCCGCGATCACCGCGCGGTGCGCCGGGCCGCAGGCGTGGACCTGCACATCGAGGCCGAGCGCCTGCGTCATGTGCACGAGCTTCATCGCCCCGGTGATGCCCATGTCGTATTCCGGATCGATGTGCAGCAGGTCGCCGCCGCCGCCGATCAGGAACGCGGCCTTGGCCTCGATCCCGCGCACGTGCTCGCAGACCAGCAGCGGGGTGCGCAGCCGTTCGCGCAGGCGCTTGTGGCCTTCGAGCGCGATGCCGGTGTCGCGATAGGGGTCCTCGTACCAGAAATACCCGGCCTCGTCGCAGGCGCGGCCGACGAACAGCGCGTCCGTCCAGGTACGCAACTGGCAGGCGGGATCGAGCATCAGCGGCCAGTCATCGCCCACCGCGCGGCGCACGCCGAGCACGTTGGCCGCTTCGTGGCGCGCGTCGCCGTCGTGCCAGCCGTGGATCTTGAAGCCGGCGAAGCCGCGCGCGCGACATTCGGTGGCGTAGGCGGCGAACGCCGCGGCGCTGTCGAGCCCGCCGGGGCTGTGCTGGCCGTGATAGGTGCTGGCATAGGCGGGCAGCCGGTCGCGGAAGCCGCCGAGCAGGCGGGAAACCGAAACGTCGCGGCGCCGGCCGGCGAGGTCCCAGAGCGCGATATCCAGCGCGCCGTGGCCCATGTGGTCGTAGGCGCGCAGCTCGCGCCGCAGGTCCTGCCAGATCGCCTCCCGCGCGTCCGGATCGCGGCCGATCAGATGCGGGGCCAGCATCAGCGCCTGGCCGAAGGAGGCCGGCGTGCCGCCCCAATGGGTGACGTAGGCGCCGCGCGCCCCGTCGTCCGTCTCGATGCGCACCGCCCAGCGCTGCTGGGTCAGGGTGCCGCCCGGCGCGGCGACGATGTTGCCGACGCCGGCGGCGCCGTGCGCGGGCAGGCCGAGGCCGGGCAGGTCGAAGCCGAACAGGGTGAGCGTGACGCGGGCGATGCGGGTCATGGCGGGCTATCCTTGGGTGAGGACCGGGGGTGACGGCGAATCTTAGCGCGGAAGTCGGCACGGGGCTTGCGCGGGGCGGCGGGTCCGGCCGAAACTGCATGCAACGATAAAATCCGGAGGAAACGATGAAGCGCACGCTTGCCGGGCTCGCCGCCGTCCTGTTCGGCGCGTTGGCCACGACCGCCGCCGCCGCGGGCTACGACCCGATGGTGCCGCAGGCCGCCGAAAACATGCGGATCATCGGCCACAGCGACCTCGACGGCGTGGGCAAGGGGGGGGGAGGGGCTGGCGCTGAAACAATATGCCGGCGGCCGGCGCGTGCTGTTCCTGGCGCACGAATCCGCGCCGATGTGCTTCAGCGAGGTCGATGTCACGGACCCGACCCACCCGAAAGTGATCGTCCAGGTGCCGACGGAGACAGCGTTCATCCGCTGCAATTCGCTGAACCTGGCGGGCGACGTGCTGGCGGTGGCGCACCAGACGGCGAAGGCGGGCGAGCCGGGCGCCGGCCTCGATCTCTATGACATCCACGACCCCGCCCATCCGACCAGGCTGTCGCATTTCGACACCAGCGGCCCGCATTCGCGGGGCGTGCACTACGTCTGGTTCACCGACGGGCATGATGCGTACCTGTCCACCGGCGCGCGGGACTTCACCCCGCGCAACCCGAAGGACGACCAGTTCCTGATGATCGTCGATGTGTCCGACCCGCGGCACCCGCATGAGGTCGGGCGCTGGTGGCTGCCGGGCACCAGGGTGGGGGACGCGGCCGCCGCGCCGCCGCGCATGTCCTGGCCCGACGCGGGGATCCGCATGCACTCGCTGACGATCCCGGCGAGCCAGCCGAACCGCGCCTATGTCGGCTGGATCGACGGCGGCTGGGTGATCCTGGACATTTCCGACAAGGCGCATCCGCGCGCGATCGTGCGCCGTTCGCTGCGTTCGATCGACGAGGGGTTCACCCATACGGTGGTGGCGATCCCCTCGCGCGGGATCGCGATCCAGAGCGAGGAGGCGATCAAGAACAAATGCGCCGACTGGCCGAAGCGCAACTGGGTCTGGGACATCCACAACGAGCGCCATCCGTTCCCGCTCGCGCCGTTCCCGCCGATCGCCGGTGCGGCGGCGCTGTGCCGCGCGGGCGGGCGGTTCGGGTCCCACAACATCGACATGAACCGGCCGATGCCCTTCTCGCGGACGCTGACCGGGACGGTGGTGGGCAGCTATTTCGCCGGCGGCGTGCGGGCCTATTCGATCGCCGATCCGTCGCACCCGGTGGAGATCGGCTACCTGATCCCCGCCGCCCCGCCCGGCAACGTCACGCACACGATCCAGATCAACGACGTCTATGTGGACGAGCATGGTTTGATTTATGCCAATGATCGTCTGAGCGGGGGGCTCTACATCATCCGCTACACCGGGAAGGTGCCGCTGCGCTGAGCCGCACCCCGCTTGGTGAGCCCCGGTGCGGGGGCGGGGCCGTGTCGGGCCGCCCGCAGCGCTCGCCTGCATGAACCGGGACCCGGCCAATTGGCCGGGGGCGCGGCTTTGGGTTGATTTGCTGAAACAGTTGCGTTAATGCAGTCGAATTCGGCACGCTCCCGCGCCGCCGGAGATCACAAACGGCGACACTGCGCCCGAGGAGCTGACGAGATGGCCGGATTCGGACTGCGGGCGATCGGCGCGGCACTCGCGCTGGGATTTCTGGTGCCGGCCGCGCCGGCATCGGCGGCGCTGCTGCATCAGTACAGCTTCAACAACACGACCAGCGATTCGGTCGGCGGCATGAACGCGACGTTGTCGGGCAACGCGTCCGTCAGCGGCGGCAGCCTGGCGCTGGACGGCACCACCAATACGTATGCGCAGTTGTCGGGCTTCGCCATTCCCAGCACGAATTTTTCCATCACCTTCGATGCGACCATCGCCGCCTATTCCGGCGGCACGGTGGAGATGATTTCGCAGGGCTACTCCGGTGGGCCGGGGTTCTACATCGGCTTGTCCAACGGCGTGTTCCGCTTTGGCGATAGTCTGGCCGGCAGCGCTGTTGCGACGCCCAGCCTCAACGTATCCCACGCCTACGAACTGATCAGCAACGCGTCCGGCACGCAGTTCTTCATCGACGGGACCAGCGTTTTCACCTCCGCGACCCAGGCCACTGCGCCGCAGACGGGGACCGCGACCCGCGTCGGCACGCAATTCGGGACCTTCAGCGAGTATTTCGACGGCACGATCTCCAACCTGTCGATCTATTCCGGCACGCCGACGGTCCCCGAACCCGCGTCCTGGGCGCTGCTTGCGGTCGGCCTGCTCGCCCTGCCGGTGCTGCGCCGCCGCCGCGGCTGATCCAGGGCGCCGGCCGCTCCGCCGGGGCTTGAAATCCGCGCCATAACCGTGCGTGCTGTCGCCCTCGCACACGGGGGAGAGAACGTCATGGATTTCACCGGCAAGGTCGCGCTGGTCACCGGCGCCGGCAACGGCATCGGCCGCGCTTCGTCGCTCGGCTTCGCCAGGCGCGGCGCCCGGCTGGTCCTGGTCGATCGGGATGCCGCCGCCGGCGAAGCCACCGCCGGCATCATCCGCCAGCAGGGCGGCCAGGCGGTGTTCGTCGCCGCCGACGTGACGAAGTCGGCCGATGTGCAGGCCTATGTGAAGGCCGCGCTCGATGCCTATGGCGCGATCGACTGCTTCCACAACAACGCCGGGATCGAGGGCGCGGTCGCCAACACCGCCGAATACGACGAGGCGATGTTCGACGCGGTGATGGGCGTGAACGTCAAGGGCGTGTTCCTCGGCCTGCGCCACGTGCTGCCGGTGATGCTGAACCAGAAGCGCGGCGCGGTGGTGAACACCGCCTCGGTCGCCGGCCTGGTCGGCTCGCCGGGGATGCCGGCCTATGTGGCGTCCAAGCACGCGGTGATCGGCCTGACCAAGGTGGCCGCCGGGGAGGTGGCGCGGTCGGGCGTGCGGGTGAACGCGGTCTGCCCCGGACCGATCGATACCCGCATGATCCATTCGCTGGAATCGATGATGAGCCCGGCCGATCCCGCCGCCGCCGGGCAGCGCTACCAGTCCTCGATCCCGATCGGCCGCTACGGCACGGCGGAGGAAGTGGCGAACGTGGTGCTGTTCCTGTGCTCGGACCTCGCCGGCAACGTCACCGGCGCGCAATACGTGGTCGATGGCGGGCGCACCGCGACGCCGGGCGCGGCCACCTCGACGATGGCGCGCTGAGATGGCCGGGTTGCTGGCAGGCCGGCTGGCGCTGGTGACCGGCGCCGGTTCGGGCATCGGCGAGGGCATCGCGCGCGGCTTCGCGGCCGAGGGCGCGCGGGTGATCGTGGCGGACGTGAACGAGGACGGCGCGCGCCGCGTCGCCGCGGAGATCGGCGCGGCGGCGAGCGCGCACGTGCTCAACGTGACCGACCGCGTCGCGGTCGATACGCTGGCCGCGACGATCCGCGCGTCGCACGGGCCGATCTCGGTGCTGGTGAACAATGCCGGGATCATCCGCCGCGGCACGCTGGAGGAGCCGACCGCGCGGGCGGACTGGGACGCGACGATGGCGGTGAACCTGGACGGACCCTATGTCGTGACCACCGCCTTCATGGACCAGTTGGTGGAAACCAGGGGGGCCGTCATCAACATCGGCTCGATCCAGTCCTTCGTCGCGCTGCCCAATTCGGCGGCCTACACGACCTCCAAGGGCGGCGTGCGGGCGCTGACCAAGGCCTTGGCGATCGAGCTGTCGCCGCGCGGGGTGCGGGTGAACGCGATCGGGCCGGGCATGATCGCCACGCCGCTGAACGCCAAGGCGCGCGAGAACCCCGACTACATGAAAAGCTTCGCCGGGCGCATCC
>JAJYFW010000197.1 GCA_021785335.1 Pseudomonadota bacterium | reverse complement strand
AGACGACGCCGGCGCGCAGGGCGGCCGCGAGGCCCTCCTCGTCGGTGCACTGGTTCAGGAATCCGCGCGCGCGCGCCTCGTGCAGGTATTCGTCGGTCGGCATCGTCTGTTCCAACTCTGGTCGGTGTGGGCGCGGCGCTTTAGCATCCGGGCCATGGACCGGCCAATCCTGCCCCCCGTTCCGCTGCGCGCCATCGGGCTGATGAGCGGAACGTCCCTCGACGGCGTGGACGCCGCCGCGATCGAGACCGACGGCACGCGGGTGGTCCGCGCCGGCCGCGCCCTCACGCTGCCCTATGACCCGGCGTTGCGCGCGCGCCTGCGCCGCCTGCTCGACCGCGCGCCCGCAGGGCTGCCGGCGGACGACCCGGAACTGCTGGCGGCGACCGAGGCCCTCACACGCCGCCATGTGGAGGCGGTGCGCGCGCTGGCGGAGCCCGCGGACATCATCGGCTTTCACGGCCAGACCATCCTGCACCAGCCGCAGCGCCGCCGGACCTGGCAGATCGGCGACGCGGCCCTGCTGGCGCGCGAGACCGGCCTGCCCGTCGCCTGCGACTTCCGCCTCGCGGACGTGGCGGCGGGGGGCGAGGGCGCGCCGCTCGCGCCGATCTACCACCAGGCGCTGGCGCATGGCCTCCCGCGGCCGCTCGCCGTGCTCAACCTCGGCGGCGTCGGCAACGTGACCTATCTCGGCGCGGCGGACGAACTGATCGCCTTCGACACCGGCCCCGGCAACGGCCCGCTCGACGACTGGGTGGGTTCGCGCACCGGCGCCGCGTTCGACGCGGGGGGGCGCATCGCCGGCGCCGGGCGGGTGGACGCGGCGGTGCTGGCGCGGCTGATGGCGGACCCCTACTTCGCCCGCAAGGCGCCGAAATCGCTGGACCGGCTGGACTTCGCCGCCCGCCTCGAAGCGAGCGGGCTGGCCGCGCTCGGCACGGAGGACGGCGCCGCGACGCTGGTCGCCTTCACCGCCGCCTCCGTCGCGGCCGCCCTCGCGCACCTGCCTGGCCCCCCGCGGCGCTGGCTGGTCACCGGCGGCGGGCGGCACAACCCCGCGATCATGGCGGCCCTCGCCGCGCGCCTCGGCGACGTGGCGCCGGTGGAGGCGGTGGGCTGGGACGGCGACGCGCTGGAGGCGCAGTGCTTCGGCCTCCTCGCGGTGCGGGTGCGCGCCGGGCTGCCGCTCACCTTCCCCGGCACCACGGGCGTCGCCGCACCGCTCGCCGGCGGGCGCATCGTCGGGCCAACCTGAGTCGGGCCCACCTGAAAGGAACAACATGAACGCCGAGGAACTCCGCGCCCTGCAGGGGCCGATCAAGCAGCGCTACCGCGACGACCCCGCCGCCGCGCGCATCGTCTCCCGCGCCGTGGCCGTGCTGGACCAGGCCAACGTCGCGGCGCGCATCGAGGGGCGGGAGGGTGCCGCGGTCGCCGGGCTGCACCCGGCCGCCGGGGGCGACGGCTCGCTCGCCTGCTCCGCCGACATGCTGCTGGAGGCGCTGGTGGGCTGCGCGGGGGTGACGTTCTGCGCCGTGGCGACCGCCTCCGGCGTCACCATCCGTTCCGGGCGCGTGATTGCGGAATGCGTCTGGGACGCGCGCGGCACGCTGGGGGTGGACCGCGCCGTGCCGGTGGCGGTGACGGACGTCTCGGTGCGCTTCGAGATCGACTCGGACGCGACGCCGGAGAAGCTCGCGCGCATGGTGGAGACCGCCGAGCGCTACTGCGTGGTGCTGCAGACGCTGCGCACGCCGCCCAGGGTAACGATCGGCTGAGCGTCACGATTGCCTGAGGGGCGGGCAAGAAAAAAGCCGCGGCCCTTGCGGTGCCGCGGCTTTTCCGGGTCGGCGGGTGGCAGCCTCAGTCGGCGGCGAGCGCCATGTTGCGGCGCGCCATCGTCTTCCTGACGTAGTCCTCGATGCCTTCCGCGATCTGCTCGGCGTGGTTGGCGAAGACGTGGTCCGCGCCGGGGAAGATCCGGTAGTCGACCGAGACGTTCTTCTGGGTGTTGAGCTTGTCCACCAGCTTGCGCACGGAGATTTCCGGCACCAGCTCGTCCGCGTCGCCGTGGATCATCAGCCCGCCGCAGGGGCAGGGGGCGAGGAAGCCGAAATCGTAGTGGCTCGCGGGCGGGGCGACGCTGATCCAGCCGGAGATTTCCGGCCGGCGCATCAGCAGCTGCATGCCGACGAAGGCGCCGAACGAGTAGCCGGAGATCCACAGCCCGCCATGGCTCGGGTTCACCGCCTGCATCCAGTCCAGCGCCGCCGCCGCGTCCGAAATCTCGCCGAAGCCGCCGTCATAGCGGCCCTGGCTGCGGCCGACGCCGCGGAAATTGAAGCGCATCACCGAGAAGCCCAGCTTCTGGAAGGACTGGTACATCGTGTAGGTGATGCGGTTGTTCATCGTGCCGCCGTGCAGCGGGTGCGGGTGCAGGATCAGCGCCAGCGGGGCGCCCCGGTCCTTGGCATGATGGTAACGGCCTTCGAGCCGGCCATCGGGGCCGGCAAACAGAACCTCAGGCATGAAGTGACAAATCCCTTCTACCCGAATGGGCGGACCCATCCGGCCAAGCGTTATAAACTCGACCCCCAACGCGCCGTTGTGCGGCGCCGACCAACCCCTCCGGCCGCCGTCCTCCACAACGGCCGCCGCCCCCTTTTCTGCCCTGCCGCGCCGCCATTCGGCGTTCGTACGGCGGTCTCGTAACCGGACCGGCCAGGGCCTATATGCCGCCGCAGGAGCGCGACGGATCGGACCCCGAACCGTTGCACTTACTATAGGGTGTCCGACGCCAGGATGCACAGGAAATGTCGCATGGGTTTCATGTCATTGCGTGAGTCCATCCGCGCCTATCAGGAGCGGGATCCCGCCGCGCGCTCCGTCGCCAGCATCCTGTTCTGCTACCCGGGGTTGCACGCCGTCCTGTGGCATCGCCTCGCCAACGCGCTCTGGCGCCATGGATTCCTGTTCACCGGCCGCTGCGTATCCCATTTGTCGAGATTCCTCACCGGCATCGAGATACACCCCGCCGCGACGATCGGCCGCCGCCTGGTGATCGACCACGGCATGGGCGTGGTCATCGGCGAGACCGCGGAAATCGGTGATGACGTGCATCTTTACCATCAGGTGACGCTCGGCGGCACCTCATCCTCGCGCGGCAAGCGCCACCCGACGCTGGGCAACGGCGTGATCGTCGGCGCCGGGGCCAAGATCCTCGGCGCCATCACCATCGGCGACAACGCCCGCGTCGGCGCCAACGCCGTGGTGCTGGAGTCGGTGCCGGCGGAGACCACCGTGGTCGGCATCCCGGCCCGCCCGGTGGAGCGCAAGCCGGCGAAGGCGCGGCCGGAGCCGTGCTTCGACGCCTACGGCACGCCGGCGGAGGGCGTTCTCGACCCCGTCGAGTCGGAGATCGAGACGCTGCGCGCGGAACTCGCGGACCTCGAAATCCGGTTCGCGCGCCTCGCGGGACGCGAGCCGGCCGGGGCGGGACGCGATCCGGTCGGGGCGGGGCGGGAGCGGGTTGGCAAGTAGGGTCTATCTCGACGCCAACGCCTCCGAGAAGCTGCGCCCCGAGGCCCGCGCGGCCCTGCTCGCGGCGCTGGCGGCGGACGCCAACCCGGCCTCGGTCCACGCGGCGGGGCGCGGCGCGCGCGCGATGCTGGAGGGTGCGCGGGACTCGCTCGCCCGGCGCTTCGGCGCGCATCCCGCCCGCGTGGTGTTCACCTCGGGCGGGGCGGAGGCCAACGCGCTCGCCATCCATGCCTTGGGCGAGGGGCGGCGGCTGGTCGTCTCCGCGATCGAGCACGACTCGGTGCTGGCCGCCGCGCCAGGTGCCGCGATCCTGCCGGTGGACGGGGAGGGCGTCGCCCGCCTCGGCGCGCTGCCGGCGCTGCTCGCGCAAGGGCCCGCGCTGGTCTGCCTCATGGCCGCCAACAACGAGACCGGCGCCATCCAGCCGATCGCCGAGGCCGCCGCCATCTGCCGCGCGCACGGCGCGAAGCTGCACGTGGACGCGGTCCAGGCGGCCGGGCGCATGCCCCTCGACCTCGCCACCCTCGGCGCGGACAGCCTCGCCCTCTCCGGCCACAAGCTCGGCGGGCCGCAGGTCGCCGGCGCGCTGATCTTCGCGGCCGACCCGCCCGTGCGCCCGCTCATCCCCGGCGGCGGGCAGGAGCGGGGGATGCGCGGCGGCACGCCCGCCTTGCCCGCCATCGCCGGCATGGCCGCGGCGGCGGAGCTTGAGCCACCCGACCTCGCGCCCCTGCGCGACGAGGCGGCGCGCGCGGCCGTCGCCCGCGGGGCCGTGGTGGTTGCCGCCGGTGCCCCGCGCCTGGCCAACACGCTCTGCCTCGCCCTGCCGGGCGTTGCCGCCGCGACGCAGGTGATGGCGCTCGATCTCGCCGGCATCGCCGTCTCCGCCGGGGCCGCGTGCAGTTCCGGCAAGGTCGCCGCCAGCCACGTGCTCGCCGCGATGGGGCTCGGCGCGCTCGCCGGCGAGGCGATCCGCGTCTCCCTGCCCTGGGACGCGACGGCGGCCGACATCGCTGGCTTCGCCGCCGCCTATGCCGCCATGGCGGACCGAGTCGCGCGCCGGGCCGCCCAGCCCTCCCCGTGACCGCCTTGCGCATCCGCGACGGACGTTTTACCTCGCCGGCCGCAACCGAGACCGACAACCACCCAGCGCCCAACCACCAAGCGGCCGACCTGCCGATCGCAGCCCTCGCCGCCCTTTCGCATCAGCAGGCGGATACCTCATGCCCCGCATGACCTTCATCGAGCGCGACGGCACGCGCCGCGAGGTGGACGCACCTCTCGGCCTTTCGGTGCTGGAGATCGCGCACAAGCACGGCATCGACATCGAGGGCGCCTGCGAGGGCTCGCTCGCCTGCTCCACCTGCCACGTCATCGTCGGCGCCGAGTGGTTCGCC
>JAJYFW010000196.1 GCA_021785335.1 Pseudomonadota bacterium | reverse complement strand
CCTCCGTCGCCTCGTCGAGGATGAGCAGGCGCGGGTTGGTCATCAGCGCGCGGCCGATCGCCAGCATCTGCTGCTCGCCGCCGGAAAGCAGGCGGCCGGGCTGGCGGCGCCGCTCCGCGAGGCGGGGGAACAGCGCCTCCACCCGTGCCCGCGTCCAGGCGCCGGGGCGGGCGGTCGCCAGCAGGTTTTCCTCCACGGTGAGCGTCGGGAAGACCTGCCGCCCCTCCGCCACCAGGCCGAGCCCGGCGCGCGCGATGGCGAACGGCTCCAGCGTGCCGATGTCCCGCCCGTCCAGCGTCACCCGCCCGGCGCGGCGCGGCAGCATGCCCATCAGCGTGCGGATGGTGGTGGTCTTGCCCATGCCGTTGCGGCCGAGCAGGCTCACCACCTCGCCCTCCGCCACGTCGAGCGAGACGCCGAACAGCACCTGCGTCTCGCCATAGCCGCCGGTGAGGTCTTCGACACTGAGCCTCACGTCAAAAATCCTCGCCGAGATAGGCCGCCCGCACGGCTTCATCGGCCCGCACGTCCTCGGGCCTGCCGCTGGCGATCACCCGGCCCTCCGCCAGCACCGTGAGCCGGTCCGCGAGCGCGAACACCGCCTCCATGTCGTGCTCCACCAGCAGGATCGCGGCCCCGCCCTTCATGGAGCGCAGCAGCTCGATCAGCCGCGGCACCTCCTCGGGCCCCGCGCCGGCCAGCGGCTCGTCGAGCAGCAGTGCGATGGGGTCGGCGGCGATCGCCATCGCGAGTTCGAGCTGGCGCTTCTCGCCGTGGCTGAGCGTGCCGGCGAGGCGCCCCGCGCGGTCCGCCATCGCCATGCGTTCCAGCGCCGCCATGCCGCGCGCGTTGGCCGCCGCGTCCGCCGCCGCGCGCCCCCAGGGCCGCATCGCCCGCCCCTCGCGCGCCTGCACCGAGATCGCAACGTTCTCCAGCACCGAAAACTCCGGCAGCACGGAGGTGATCTGGAAGCTGCGCGCCAGCCCCGCCCGCGCCCGCGCCTCGGGGCTCGCCCGCGTGATGTCGCGGCCCCGCAACGAAATCCGCCCCCGGTCCGGCAGCAGCACGCCGGAGATCTGGTGGATCAGCGTCGTCTTGCCCGCGCCGTTCGGCCCGATCACCGCGTGCACCTCGCCGGAAGCGAGCGAGAGCGAGACCTCCCGCGTCACCCACAGCGCGCCGAAGGTCTTGGACAGGCCCTCCACGTGCAGCACCTCAGCCACGGCGCGACCAGACCCCCGCAAGGCCCCCGCGCAGGCCGAGTGCCGCCAGCACCAGCACCGGCCCGAAGATCAGCGGCCAGTGCTGCGTGAACCGGCCCAGCCCCTCCTCCAGCAGCACCACCACGCCCGCGCCCAGCACCGCGCCGGAGAGCGAGCCCGCGCCGCCGAGCAGCACCATCACCATCAGCTCCGCCGAGCGCTGCCAGGCGCCGTACGCGGGCGAAATGAAATCGGATTCGTTGGCCAGCAGCACCCCCGCGAGGCTGGCGATGAGGGAGGCGACCACCATCGCGCCGAGCCGCACGCGCAACGGGTCGATGCCCATCGCCCGCGCCCGCTGCTCGTTCTGCCGCAAGGCGACGAGGCTGCGCCCGAACGGCGTCGCCAGCAGCGCGCGGCACACCAGGTAGCTCGCCACCAGCACCGCGAGGGCGGAGAGATAGAACGGCAGCCCGTCATGCAGCACCGGCAGGCCGAACAGCCGCGTGCGCTCGCCGAGCGGGTAGCCGTCCGTGCCGCCATAGTCCGGGATCGACCCGGTTGCGAAATAGACCATCTGCGCGAAGGCGAGCGTGATCATGATGAAGTTCACGCCCCGCGTGCGCAGCGCCACCGCCCCCGTCAGCAGCGCGTAGGTGCCGGCCAGTGCGAGTGCCAGCGCCAGCACCGGCAGCGCCCCGTCCACGCCCGCCTTGTCCAGCGCCGCGACGGCATAGGCGCCGAGCAGCAGCGGCGCCGCGTGCCCGAAGCTCACCAGCCCGCCCGCGCCGAGGATGAGGTCGAGCGAGACGGCGGCGGTGGCGAACACCATGATCCGCGCGCCGAGCAGCATGACATAGCCCGCGTCGCGCCCCAGCGGCAGCAGCGGCACCGCGGCGAACACCAGCAGCAGCGCCAGCGGCAGGCGCCAGCCCGCAAGCAACGGGGCCTTCACGCGCGCACGCCGAACAGGCCCGCCGGCCGCACCGCCAGCACCGCCGCCATGAACAGGTAGATCAGCATCGAGGCCAGCGCCGGGCCCACGTGCCCCGCGGCCATCGGCGGCAGCAGCGCCAGCGCCAGCGCCGTCACCAGCGAGCGGCCCAGCGTGTCCACCAGCCCCACCAGGATCGCGGCGATGAACGCCCCGCGCACGGAGCCGACGCCGCCCACCACGATGACGACGAAGGCGAGGATCAGCAGGTTGTCGCTCATCCCCGCCTCCACCGAAACGAGCGGCGCGGCGAGCACGCCCGCGAACCCCGCCAGCATCGCGCCGACGCCGAACACCAGGCGGAACATGCGGTGGATATCCACGCCCAGCGCGTTGACCATCGCCGCGTTGGAGGCGCCGGCGCGCAGTTGCATGCCGATGCGCGTGCGCCCGATCACCAGCGCCATCCCACCCGCGACCGCGAGCCCCACCACGATGAGCATGATGCGATAGACCGGGTAGCCCATGCCGGACATCAGCGGCACCGCGCCGGAAAGCAGCCTCGGCACCGGCAGTTGCAGCGGCGAGGTTCCCCAGACGAGGCGCACGAGTTCCCCGATGGTGAGGATCAGCCCGAACGTCGCCAGCACCTGGTCGAGATGCCCGCGCCGCATCAGCCGGCGGAACACCAGCGCCTCCAGCGCGAGCCCCAGCGCCCCGGTCGCCAGCGACGCGCCGACGAGCGCCGCGAGGAACGATCCGGTGGCGTCATAGATCGAGACCGCGAGATAGGCGCCCACCATGTACTGCACGCCGTGCGCGAGGTTGATGAAGTCCATCACCCCGAACACGAGCGTGAGCCCGGCCGCGATCAGGAACAGGGTGAGCCCGAGCTGCACCCCGTTCAGCGCCTGCACCAGCAGCAGCGTCATGCGGCTCGCGCCGCGTGAACTACTTCATCTTGCACTGGCCGGCATAGGGGTCGACGGCGTTGGTCAGCACCTTCTTGACGATGCTGGTCTGCAGCTTGCCGTCGGCACCCTTCACCACCCGGGTCAGGTAGAAATCCTCGATCGGGTAGTGGTTGTGGTTGAAGCGGAAGCTGCCGCGCACGGACTTGAAGTTCGCCTTCATCATCGCCGCCGCCACCTTGTTGGCGTCGGTCGCGCCGCCGGCCTCGCGCACCGCCGCGTCGATCAGGCTCGCGGTGTCGTAGGCCTGCGCGGCGTAGGTTGCGGGAACGTAATGGTACTTCGCCTCGAACGCGGCGACGAAGGCCTTGTTGGTCGGGTTGTTGAGGTCCGGCGCCCAGTCCGCCCCGCCATAGAGGCCGAGTGCGGCGTCGCCCTCCGCCGGCAGCACGCTCTCATCGACCGTGAAGGCGGAGAGGAACGGGATATGCAGCCCCGCCGCGTGGAACTGCTTGACGAAGTTGATGCCGAGCCCGCCGGGCAGGAACGCGTAGATCGCATCCGGCTTCGCCTGCGCGATCTTCGCCAGCTCCGACTGGAAGTCCATCGAGGTCAGCGGCACGTAGTCCTCCGCGACCACGGTCCCCTTGTAGCGCGACTTGAACCCGGCCAGCGCCTCGTGCCCCGCCTGGTAGTCCGGCGCAAGCAGGAACACGCGCTTGTAGCCGGCGTCCGTCGCGTACTGCCCGCTCACGGAATGGGGCTGGCCGTTCTCGTAGCTGGTGGAGAAGAAATGCGGGTTGCAGCCCTTCCCCGCGAGGTAGGACCAGCCGGCGTTGGGGCTGATGAAGATCGCGCCGGAGCGGATCACCGGCTTGAAGATCGCGGCCTCGACGATGGTGAAGATCGGGCCGACGACGAAGTTGATGTGCCGGCTCTCCATCACCGCCTTGAGCTTGGTCAGCGCCACGTCCGGCTTCAGCTCGTCGTCGATGATGCTGACATGCGCCGGCTCGCCGCCGAGCTTGCCGCCGAGCTGGTCCAGCCGCAGCTTGAACCCGTCCTCCAGCTGCTTGCCCAGCGTCGCCGCCGGCCCCGAGAGCGTGGCGACGAAGGCGACGTTCACCTCCGCCGCGCGCGCCGCCCCGCCCGCCGACAGCGCCACCGCCGCGCCGAGCGCGAGCCCAGCCGCCCAGATCCGCTTCATTCTTCCCGCCCCCCAGGGTTCATCGTCAGCCTCGTCGCCGACACTTTAGGCATAAAGCATTTGGCGCGTGAAGCGATTTGCGCGCCCGCCCCCGCGCGGGATACTGGCAACGCGCCCAGGGGGAGAAAACGCTCGTGCCGACCGCCGCCATGCAACTGCTCGAAGCCCTGCGCGAGGCGGGCGTCGAATACATCTTCGCCAATCTCGGCAGCGACCACCCCGCGATCATCGAGGCGATCGCCGCGGCCCCGGCGCAGGGCCGGCAGGTGCCGCGCATCGTCACCTGCCCCAACGAGATGGTGGCGCTGTCCATCGCCCACGGCTACGCGCAGAGCGGCGGGCGGCCGCAGGCGGTGCTGGTGCACGTGGAATGCGGCACCCAGGCGCTCGCCGGCGCCGTGCACAACGCGGCGCGCGGGCGCATCCCCGTGGTGATCCTCGCCGGCGCCTCGCCGATCACGCAGGAGGGCGAGCTCACCGGCAGCCGCAACGAGTTCATCCAGTGGATCCAGGACGTGCACGACCAGCGCGGCATCGTGCGCGGCTACATGCGCTACGACACGGAGATCCGCACCGGGCGCAACATCAGGCAGGTGCTCGCCCGCGCGCTGCAATTCGCCACCAGCGAGCCGCGCGGCCCGGTCTACCTCATGGCCGCCCGCGAGGTGCTGGAGGAGGAGGTGCCGGAGGTGGCGCTCGACTG
>JAJYFW010000195.1 GCA_021785335.1 Pseudomonadota bacterium | reverse complement strand
AGGTCCGGCAGGTCCATGGCAGCTCCGCGCGGGATATGCGCAGACGCGGGATATGCGCAGACGGGGCCCACGTTGCAACCGCGCGTTGGTGGCGTTGCCCCGCCGCGTCGTGGAACCTGTGCTTTGCAGTTGGGGGCGCATCGGTTACGACGCTCCGGCGTCGCGAAGAAACGGAATGCCAGACAACGTCCCCCCAGACCCCAAGGCCACCACGAGCCAGCCGGATCTCGCCGCGCTGCGCGCCGAGATCGACGCGATCGACAACCGCCTGCACGACCTGCTGATGCAGCGCGCCGAAATCGTCGACCGGATCGGCCACCTGCCCTCGAAATCCGGGGTGAAAACGCGCCCGGGGCGTGAGGCCGCCATCATCCGCCGCCTGCTGGCGCGCCATCGGGGGAAGCTGCCGGCGCAGACGCTGGTGCGCATCTGGCGCGAGATGTTCCTGGGATTCACGGCGATCGAGGGCAAGGTGGCGGTTGCCGTCTGCGAGACCGCGCCGGACGACGGCATGGCGGCGCTGGCGCGCGAGCATTTCGGCGCCCTCGTCGCCCTGCACCTGCACCGCACACCGGCGCGGGCCATCGCTCAGGTCAGCAGCGGCGCGGCGACCGCGGCGCTGCTGCCACTCCCCACCGCCGACGAGCCCACGGCCTGGTGGACCGCGCTGCCGCACGGCGACGGGCCGCGCATCCATGTCTCGGCCCGCCTGCCGTTCTGGCGCCGGCGGCCGGAGGGCGCGCCGCATGCGGAGGGTTTCGTGGTCGCCGCCCGCGCCCCGGACCCCAGCGGCGCCGACCGCAGCCTGATCGCCTTCGAGCTGCCGGGCGGGATGAGCCATGCAAGCCTCGCCGCGGCGCTGTCGCGCGCCGGCTTCGCGGATGCCAGCATCCTGCTGCGGCGCGGCGGCGGGGAGGCGCTGGCGCTGGTCGATGTCGCGGGTTTCCTCGACGAGGCCGACCCGCGCCTCGTGCTCGCCGACCTGCCGCGCCCCGGCGTGCTGCTCGGCGCCTACGCCAGCCCGATCGAGGGAACGTCCGAGGGATCATGATGAACGCGCCCGAAAACACGCAGCCCGCCTCGCCCAAACGGCATCCGGAGCCGCGCGCGGAGGTGATGAGGATCGCCGCCTATGTCGGGGGCGAAGGCAAGCTCGAGGGCGTCAACCGCGTCATCAAGCTCTCCTCCAACGAGGGCGCGTTCGGCCCGCCACCCGGCGCCATCGCCGCCTACACCAAGGTCGCGGGCGAAATCTTCCGCTACCCGGATGGCGCCTCCACGGCGCTGCGCGCGGCAATCGGCCGGCGCCACGGGCTCGACCCCGCCCGCATCGTCTGCGGCACCGGCTCCGACGAGCTGATCGGCCATCTCTGCCACATCTACGGCGGGGCCGGCACCGACATCCTGATGTCGATGCACGGCTTCACCATGTACCAGATCGCCGGCACCTATGCCGGTAGCCGCGTCATCAAGGTGCCGGAGAAAAACCTCACCACGGATGTCGACGCGCTGCTGGAGAACGTGACGGAAGCGACACGGATCGTCTTCGTCGCCAACCCCAACAACCCCACCGGCAGCCTGCTGGCGCAGTCGGAGATGGAGCGGCTGCGCGCCGGCCTGCGCCCGGACATCCTGCTGGTGATCGACGCCGCCTACGCCGAATACGTCGAGGACCCGGGCTACGATCCCGGCGTGAAGCTCGTCGATGCCGGCGACAACACCGTGATGCTGCGCACCTTCAGCAAGATCTACGGGCTCGGCGGCATGCGCGTGGGCTGGGCCTACGCGCCCGCCGGCGTGATCGATGCGCTCAACCGCGTGCGTGGCGTCTTCAACGTCAACATCGCCGCCCAGGCCGCCGCCGTCGCGGCGCTGGAGGAGCCGGGCTGGGTCGAGAAGGGGCGCGAGCACAACGCGCGGGCGAAGGCGAAGCTCTCCGCGGCGCTGGAGCGCGCGGGCATCAAGGTGTGGCCCAGCCACGGCAATTTCTTCCTCGCCGATTTCGCCACCCCGGCCCGCGCAGCCGCCGCCGACGCCGCGCTGCGCGACCGCGGCCTCATCGTGCGCGCGATGGGCGCCTACGACCTGCCGCACTGCCTGCGCATCACCGTCGGTACCGACGAGGAATGCGGCCTCGTCACGGACGCGCTCACTGCTTTCATGGCGTCGCAGACGGATGGCTGACCCGCTCTTCCGGCGCCTCGCCCTCATCGGCGTCGGGCTGATCGGCAGTTCCGTCGCGCGCGTCGCGCGTGCGCGCGGGGACATCGCGGCGGAGATCGTCGCCACCGCGCGCAGCGAGGCAACGCGCCGGCGCGTGCAGGAACTCGGCCTCGTCGACCGCGTGGTGGCGACCGCCGAGGAAGCCGTCGCGGGCGCGGACTGCATCATGCTCTGCGCGCCGGTCGGCGCCTATGCCGGGCTCGCGCAGGCGATCGCGCCGCATCTGGAGCCCGACGCGATTCTCACCGACGTCGGCTCGACCAAGCAGTCGGTGATCCGCGACGTCGGGCCGCTGGTGCCTGGCGGCGTGCATTTCGTTCCTGCCCACCCGCTCGCCGGCACGGAACATTCCGGACCCGATGCGGGTTTCGCGGAACTTTTCGCGGGTCGCTGGTGCCTGCTGACGCCGCCACCGGGCACCGACGAGACGGCAGTGGAAAAAACCGCCGAACTCTGGCGCCGCTGCGGCTCCATGGTGACGACCATGGAACCCTCGCACCATGATCGCGTGCTCGCGATCGTGAGCCACCTGCCCCACCTCATCGCGTTCACCATCTGCGGCACCGCCGACGACCTCGAGAGCCAGAGCCGCGAGGAAGTGCTGCAGTTCGCCGCCTCCGGCTTCCGCGACTTCACCCGGATTGCCGCTTCCGACCCCGTGATGTGGCGCGACGTGTTCCTCAACAACCGCGAGGCGCTGCTGGAAATGCTGGCGCGCTTCATGGAGGACGCGCAGGCCATGGCGCGCGCCGTGCGCTGGGGGGATGCCGCCTATATCGAGCATCGCATCGAGCGCGGGCGGGTTATCCGGCGCGGGCTGATCGAAAGAAAGCAGGCCTGAGGGTCCGGGCTCCGCTCCGGGTCTCGAAGGATTCCGGGCTCCGCCCGCGTCGGGCGGCGGCTCAGCCTCCTGCACCTCTTTCACCTAGCAGCCACAGCCGCAACGCCGCGGCGTTGTTCCGTTCCTCGTCCTTCGCGGCGTAGAGCAGCGTGACGGGGCCGGCGGCGATCCGCTCCGCCAGCGCGGCCAACGCCGCCTGCGCGGCGGGCAAGCGCAATTCCTCGGCATAGGCGGCGCGGAACGCCTCCCAATCCTCCGGATGGCCGTGGAAGCGGTTGCGCAGCCCGTCGCTCGGCGCGAGGTCGCGCAGCCAGGCATCGATCGCGGCCTTCTCCTTCGCGATGCCGCGCGGCCACAGCCGGTCCACCAGCACCCGCGCGCCATCCGCCGCCTCCGGGGCCGCATAGACGCGCTTCACGCTGATCCCGCCTCCTTTCCGCTTGCCCGCCATCGCGCCCTCTCCGTGCCGGATTCCGTCTTGCCAGCATACTCCTTGACGGAAATGTAGCCACGACTACATCCTCGTGCCTCGGCAACAAACAGATCCACCGCCTTGCTGCATTGCCCGGACACCGCGTTCGACACGGCCCCGCGCGATGAGCCGCCTCGCGAGGACCTGTTGCGCGCGCGCGACCGCCGCCGCGTGCGCGCCGCCCGCGCCGCGCACCGCAAGCTGCGCCTGCTCTGGCTCCTCGTCGGTCCCGGCATCCTGGTGATGCTCGGAGAGAACGACGGGCCGAGCATGGTTTCCTATGCCACCACCGGCGCCGCCTATGGCATCGGGTTCTTCGTTCCCTTCATCCTGCTCACCTTCGCCATGGCCTACGTGGTGCAGGAGATGACGGTCCGCCTCGGGGCGGCGACGCATCGCGGCCACGCGGAGCTGATCTTCCAGCGCTTCGGCCCGTTCTGGGGTTGGTTCGCCATGGGCGACCTCGTCGTCGGCAACCTGCTCACGCTGGTCACCGAGTTCATCGCCATCCAGGCCGGCGCGCTCTATTTCGGTGTGCCGCCAGCGCTTGCCGTCGCCGTCGGCGTGCTGCTCGTGGTCGGGGCGCTGGCGTTGCGCCGCTACGCCACGTGGGAGCGGGTGCTGATGGCGCTCGCCGCCTTCAACCTGCTGTTCGTCCCCGCCGCCATCCTGGCGCGGCCGAGCGGGGGGGCGCTGCTGCACGCGGTGGCCACGTGGGGCCCGCTGCCGGGCGGCATCACCACCGGCTTCGTCACCCTCATCCTCGCCAATCTCGGCGCCACCGTGACGCCCTGGATGCTGTTCTTCCAGCAGAGCGCCGTGGTCGACAAAGGCCTCACCCGCGCGGACATCGCCGAGGGCCGCGCGGACACGGCCGCCGGCGCCCTGGTAGCCGCCGTCGCCGCCATCGCCACCGTGGCCGCCGCGTCACCGCTGCATGCCGCGCATATCGACGTTTCCCACCTCGTGAACGGCGCCGATTTCGCGACCGCGCTGCGCCCCTATATCGGCGGCGTCGGCGCGAGCCTGTTCGCGCTCGGCATGATCGAGGCGGGCCTGGTCGCGGCGATGACCATTTCCGCCAGTTCCTCCTACGCGCTGGCCGAGACGCTGGCGGTGCGCCACAGCCTCAACCTCGATTTCGCTCATGGCTGGCCGTTCTACGCCGCCGCGATCCTCTCCACGCTGTTCGCGGCCGCGGTCGTGCTGATCCCAGGCGCGCCGCTGCTGGCGATGACGCTCTCGGTGAACGTGATCGCGACGCTGCTGCTGGCGCCGGCGCTGCTGCTGCTGCTGTTGCTGGTCAACGACCGCGAGATCATGGGCGGGCTCGCCAACACCTGGCGCGCCAATGTCGCGGGCACGGCGATCATCGTGGGGATCGCGCTGGTCGGCACCATCTTCGGCGTCGTCACCGTCTTTCCGGGCCTGCTGGCATGAGTG
>JAJYFW010000194.1 GCA_021785335.1 Pseudomonadota bacterium | reverse complement strand
GCGTGCGGTGGGCGCGCCGCCGACCAGCGAGGGGGTCGGAAAATGCACGCCGGCGGCGCCAATGTCGTGGCGGAACACGCGGCCAAGCTGGTCGTCCGCCACCCGCCCGAGATAGGCCGTGCGCGCGCCAAGGCCCGCCGCGACGGTGCAGGTGTTGGCGGCCGAGCCGCCGCTGCTCTCCTGCGCCGGCGGCATGGTGGCGTAGATGCGCTCGGCCTGCGCGGCATCGATCAGCGTCATCGACCCCTTGCGCATGTCGTGGCGGCTGATGAACGCTTCGTCCACCGGCGCCACCACATCGACGATCGCATTGCCGATGCAGAGGACGTCGAAGCGGGATGGCGCGGCGGCGACGGTCATGCCGGAACTCCTGGAAACGGCTACGCCCGCCGCCTAACACCCGCCCCGCGCCGCCGCAACCATTGAGGTCATCGGCATGTCCCTGTTCGCGCCGCCGCTGCGCGCCTTCGCCCAGTTCGACGACCCGGCCTTCTTCGGCGTGCTGTGGCGCAGCGTCGCCTGGGCGCTCGCCGGGATCGTGGCGCTCGCGCTGTTGCTGGCGCGTGGCGCCGAGGCGGCGCTGGCCGGGCATCCGTGGCTCGCCGGGCTGCTCGGCGGCGTCGGTGCCGTCGTGCTGGCGTTCTATTTCTTCCTGCCGCTCGCGGCGGTGATCGCGCTGCTGTTCGTGGACCGCATCGCCGCCGCGGTGGAACGGCGCTGGTATCCGGGCCTGCCGCCGGCGCGCCCGGCGCCGCTCGCCGCCCAGGTCTGGGACGGGCTGGCGCTCGGCCTGCGCGTGTTCGCCTGGCAGGCGCTGGCGCTGCTGCTGTCGCTGGTGCCGCTGCTGGCGCCGGTGGCCGCACCGCTCGGCTGGCTGGTGGCCGCCTGGTCGGTGGGGCGCGGGCTGTTCGTCGCGGTCGCCATGCGCCGCATGCCGCGATCGCAGGCCGCCGCCCTCTACGCGCGCCGCCGCCCCGCCGTGCTGGCGCAGGGGGCGCTGATCGCACTCGGCAGCGCGGTGCCGGGCCTCAACCTGCTGGTGCCATTGCTCGGCACCGCCGCGATGGTCCATGTACTTCACGAAAATCGCTGATGCGACATTGTTCTTTGATGATGACAAGGGCCGGTCGGCTGTTGTTCCGCCACACCGCTCTGTGATAGGCCCATCGCATTCGTTCGTTCCAGGGCGTCATCCCAACCCATCGGAGGGGTCGTGTTCCTCAAGCGCCGCAAGCCCGACGATCCGCAGGCCGCGGAAGCGGACGGGGCGCCGTTGCCGGATGCGCAGCCGCAGGCCGGGGCGAAGCGCCCGGACGCGCCGGCAGCGCCGTCCCGCCCGGCCGACAGCGGCCTCGGCGTGCCTCCGTTCCGTCCCGCCCCATCGAAGGAGGCATCCGCCATGAGCCGCGCCCCATTCCCGCCCGTGCCGCCGCCGGCGCCGCAGCCGATCCCCGGCCCCGCCGCGCGCCCGGTGATGTCGCCCGCCGCCCGCCCGGCCGCCGGCCGTGACGCGGCGGAGCGCCGCACCCTGGTCGTCGGCCGCGGCATCAGCGTGCAAGGCACGGTGCAGGACGCCGAGCGGCTGGTCGTCGAGGGCACCGTGGAGGCGACCATGATCCACGCCACCGAACTCTCGATCGCGCCGGGCGGCGTGTTCAAGGGCGAGGTGGAGGTGGAGGAGGCGGAGATCGCCGGCACCATCGACGGCACGCTCACCGCCCGCGGCAGCCTGCAGGTGCGGGCGAGCGGCAAGGTGCTCGGCACCGCGCGCTGCCGCCGCCTGCAGGTGGAGGACGGCGGCCAGATCACCGGCCGCATCGAGATGATGACCGATGCCACCCCCGCCCGCCCCGCGGCGGCGGCGGCGGAGCCGCGCGAGCCGGTCGCCTCATAGCGCGACCGGGTCAGGCGGACGCTGGCCGCCTGCGCCGGGCGCTGGCGGCGGCAGCGTCCCGCTGCGTCACACGCGCAACTTCGCCCGCGCCGCCGCCTGGTGCGCCGCGATGCCGGCAATCTCCACGATCTGGCTCACCGAGGCGTCCATCGGCACCAGCTGCGCGGCGTGCGTGAGCCCGATGATGAGCGGCCCGATGGTGTCGCCGCCGCCCAGCCTCGGGGCCAGCCGCGAGGTGATGTGCGCCGAATGCAGCCCCGGCATCACCAGGATGTTCGCCGGGCCGGTCAGCCGGCAGAACGGATACATCGCCCGATAGGACTGATCGAGCGCCACATCCGGACTCATCTCGCCGTCGTACTCGAAATCGGCGCCGCGCGCGTCGAGCTCGGCCACCGCCTCGCGCATCGTGTTGACGGTGATGTGCCACGGATTGCCGAAGGTCGAGTGCGACAGCAGCGCCACCCGCGGTTCGTGCCCCAGCTCGCGCGCCGCCGCGGCGGCGCCGCAGCAGATGGCGGCGAGCTGCTTGGGATCGGGGCGGAAATGCACCAGCGTGTCGGCGATGAAGCGCGTCGTGCCGCGTGCGCCGATCATCAGCGTCAGCCCGAACGCGATGTCGCCCGGTGCCGGGTCGATGGCGAGGCGGATGTCGTCCAGACACACCGAGGCGGCGCGCGTCAGCCCGGTCACCATCGCGTCCGCGTCGCCGGTCGCCACCATGCAGGCGGCGAACACGTTGCGGTCCTGGTTGACCAGACGCTGGCAGTCGCGGATCAGATAGCCGCGCCGCTGCTGCCGCCCGTACAGGAAGTCGGCGTATTTGCGGTTGTTCTGCGACAGCCGGGCGTTGTGGATCTCCAGCCCGTCGGCGTGGCCGAGGCCGAGGCTCGCCATGGTCGCGCGCACCCGGTCCTCGCGCCCGATCAGCACCGGCGTGCCGTAGCCGGCGTTGCGGAAGGCGACGGCGGCGCGCACCATCTTCTCCTCCTCGCCCTCGGCGAACACGACGCGCCTGGGGTGGGCGCGCACGCTCTCCATGATGGCATCGAGCGCGTTCGCGGTCGGGTCGAGCCGGCCCGAGAGTTCGCGGGCGTATTTGCGCAGGTCGGCGATCGGATGGCGCGCCACGCCCGAGTCCATGGCCGCCTTCGCCACCGCCGGCGCCACGCGGGAAATCAGCCGCGGATCGAAGGCGTTGGGGATGATGTAGTCGCGGCCGAACTGCAGCCGGCTGCCGGCGCCGGCCGTGCTCACCTCGTCGGGCACGTCCTCGCGCGCCAGTTGCGCCAGCGCCTCGGCGGCGGCGATCTTCATCGCCTCGTTGATGGTGCGCGCGCGCACATCGAGCGCGCCGCGGAAGATGTAGGGGAAGCCGAGCACGTTGTTGACCTGGTTCGGATAGTCGCTGCGCCCGGTGGCGATGATTGCGTTCGGGCTGGCGGCGCGCGCTTCCTCCGGCGTGATCTCCGGGTCCGGGTTCGCCATCGCGAAGATGATCGGCCGGTCGGCCATGCGGCGCACCATGTCCTGCGTCAGCGCGCCCTTGGCGGACAGGCCGAAGAACGCATCCGCGCCCTCCAGCGCCTCGATCAGCGTGCGCGCCCGCGTCGCCACCGCATGCGCGCTCTTCCACTGGTTCATCCCCTCGGTGCGGCCCTGATAGACCACGCCCTTGGTGTCGCAGAGGATGACATTCTCATGCGGCGTGCCCATCGCCTTGAGCAGCTCGACGCAGGCGATGGCGGCGGCGCCGGCGCCGTTGACGACCAGCCGCATCGTCCGGATGTCGCGCCCGGTCAGCAGGCAGGCGTTCATCAGCCCGGCGGAGGCGACGATGGCGGTACCGTGCTGGTCGTCGTGGAACACCGGCACGTCCATCAGCTCGCGCAGCCGGTCCTCGATGATGAAGCACTCCGGCGCCTTGATGTCTTCGAGGTTGATGCCGCCGAAGCTGGGGCCGAGATAGCGCACGCTCTCGATGAACTGGTTCACGTCCTCGGTGTCGATGCACAGGTCGATGCCGTCCACGTCGGCGAAGCGCTTGAACAGCGCGACCTTGCCCTCCATCACCGGCTTGCTGGCGAGCGCGCCGAGATTGCCCAGCCCGAGCACCGCGGTGCCGTTCGACACCACCGCCACCATGTTGCCCTTGCTGGTGTAGTCGTACGCGAGCGTCGGATCGCGATGGATTTCCAGGCATGGCTCGGCGACGCCGGGCGAGTAGGCGAGCGACAGGTCGCGCGCGGTCACCAGCGGCTTGGTGATGCGGATCTCCAGCTTGCCGGGCCGGCCGCCCGAATGCAGGGCCAGCGCCTCCTGGGTCGAGATGCGGGTGGTCCGAGAATCGCTGCCATCGGCCATGCGCCCGTCCCCTGTTTCCATTTCCATCACGCATTGAACGTTCCGGGCTTATCGTGACGCAGCGATGCCACCCGCGACAAGCGTCCCGCTTCGCATCCGCGCACGCGGCAGCTAAAGCTGGCGCATGACGCCCCGACCGAAGGCGCCGGATGCCACTGGCGCGACCCCCGCCATGTCCCAGTGGTTCGCCGCCAAGGCAGCCCACCCGGACGCGCTGCTGTTCTTCCGCATGGGCGATTTCTATGAATTGTTCTTCAGCGATGCCGAGGCGGCGGCGGCGGCGCTGGACATCCAGCTGACCGCCCGCGGCGAGCACGCAGGCCAACCGATTGCCATGTGCGGCGTGCCGGTGCATGCGGCCGACGCCTATCTGCTCCGCCTGATACGCAAGGGCTTCCGCGTCGCCATCGCCGAGCAGATGGAGGATCCGAAGACCCGTTCTGGAAAAGCACCAATCCGGCGCGCCGTCGTGCGCCTCGTCACCCCCGGCACGCTCACCGAGGAAGCGCTGCTGGAGGCCGGGCGGCCGAACCTGCTGCTGGCGCTGGCGTCGGCGCCGGCGGGCGGGAAGCTGGGCGCCGCCTGGATCGACATCTCCACCGGCCTGTTCGAGACCGTCGAGATCGCGCCGGCGGCGCTGCCGGCGCTGCTCGGACGGCTCGACCCGGCGGAGGTGCTGGCGCCGGCCGACCTCGCGCTCGGCGCGTGGCAGCGGCGGCGCGGGCCGGCGGAG
>JAJYFW010000193.1 GCA_021785335.1 Pseudomonadota bacterium | reverse complement strand
ACCCGAAACGATCCTCGATGCCGCCGTCACATCGCTGTGCGCCATGGCGGACCTGCAGGGGCGCGGCCGGTTCCGCAACAGCCGCACGGGCAGCGTCTACATCGTCAAGCCCAAGATGCACGGGCCGGACGAGGTCGCCTTCGCCAGCGACCTCTTCGCCGCCGTCGAGGACATGCTGCACCTGCCGCGCTTCACGCTGAAGATGGGCATCATGGACGAGGAGCGGCGTACCTCCGCGAATCTCGCCGCCTGCATAGCGGCGGCGGCAGAACGCGTGGTGTTCATCAACACCGGCTTCCTCGACCGCACCGGCGACGAGATCCACACCGCGATGGAGGCCGGCCCGATGGTGCGCAAGGGCGACATGCGCAAGTCGGTCTGGATCGGCGCCTACGAGAACAACAACGTCGATGTCGGCCTCGCCTGCGGCCTCGCCGGCCACGCGCAGATCGGCAAGGGCATGTGGGCGATGCCGGACCGCATGGCGGACATGCTGGCGCAGAAGCGCACGCATCCGGAAGCGGGCGCCACCACCGCCTGGGTCCCCTCGCCCACCGCGGCGACGCTGCATGCGCTGCACTACCACGAGGTGGACGTGACGGCGCGCCAGCAGGCCATCGCGGGGCGCGACAAGGCGAGGCTCTCGGACCTGCTGACGCTGCCGGTGGTCGATCGCGCCAACTGGTCGCCCGAGGACGTGCAGCGCGAACTCGACAACAATGCCCAGGGCATCCTCGGCTATGTCGTGCGCTGGATCGACCAGGGCATCGGCTGCTCCAAGGTGCCGGACATCGACGACGTGGGGCTGATGGAGGACCGCGCGACGCTGCGCATCTCGAGCCAGCATATCGCCAACTGGCTGCGCCACGGCATCGCCACGCGCGAGCAGGTGATGGCGACGATGCGGCGCATGGCGGCGGTGGTGGACCGGCAGAACGCGGGCGATCCCGCCTACAGGCCGATGGCGCCGGGCTTCGACGGCGTCGCGTTCAAGGCTGCCTGCGACCTGGTGTTCGAGGGCACGGCGCAGCCCAACGGCTACACCGAATTCATCCTGCACCGCCGCCGGCGCGAGGCGAAGGCGGGCTGACGCGCCGCCCCTATCCTCGCGCGCAAAAAGGGCTAGGCTGCTGCTGATCATTGCGTGACGGCAGGAGGGGAACTCGATGCGCAACAGCGATCCGGTCTGGACCCATGTCGACGAGCGGCGCGACCGCTACAACGACATGAGCGACCGCATCTGGGACAAGCCCGAGATCGCCTACGACGAATACACGGGTGTGGCGGAACACGCGGCGATGCTGGAGGCGGAGGGCTTCCGCGTCACGCGTGACGTCGCGGGCATCCCCACGGCGGTGATGGGCGAGGCGGGCGAAGGCGGGCCGGTGATAGCGATCCTCGGCGAATACGACGCGCTGCCCGGCCTCTCGCAGGAGGCGGGCGTTGCCGAGCACAAGCCGCTGCCGGGCGACGGCATGGGCCATGGCTGCGGCCACAACCTGCTTGGCGCCGGCTCGCTGCTCGCGGCGGCGGCGGTGAAGGACTGGCTCAAGGCGAACGGCGTTGCCGGCCGCGTGCGCTACTACGGCTGCCCCGCGGAAGAGGGTGGCGCCGCGAAGGGCTTCATGGCGCGCGACGGCGCCTTCGACGACGTGGACATCGCGATCTCCTGGCATCCATCCGCCTTCGTCAGCGTCAACGACGCGAAGTCGCTGGCGAACACGCGCATCGACTTCACCTTCGAGGGCCGCGCCAGCCACGCGGCGGCGAGCCCACATCTCGGCCGCTCGGCGCTCGATGCCGTGGAGCTGATGAGCGTGGGCGTGAACTACCTGCGCGAGCACGTCCCCTCCACCGCGCGGCTGCATTATGCGTATCTCGATGCCGGTGGGATCGCGCCAAACGTGGTGCAGGCGAAGGCGACCGTGCGCCATCTGATCCGCGCCGACGACCTGCCGACGCTGACCTCGCTCGTCGAGCGCGTGAAGAAGATCGCCGAGGGTGCCGCGCTGATGACCGAGACCAAGGTCACAACAAAGGTTGTCTCCGCCGTCTCCAACCTGCTCGGCAACACGCCGCTGGAAAAGGCGATGTACGACGCCATGCTGCGCCTCGGCCCGCCGGACTTCGACGACGCGGATCGCGCCTATGCCGAGAAGATCCGCGCCACGCTGAAGCCGGAGGACATCGCCGCCCCCTGGAAGCGCGTCGGCATGAAGGACACCGGCTCGGTGCTCGCGGACTTCATCGTGCCGCTCGACGCGGTGGGCGACGATTCCAAGGGCTCGACCGATGTCGGCGACGTTTCCTGGAAGGTTCCGACGGTGCAGGCGCGCGGCGCAACCTATGCCGTGGGCACGCCCGGCCATTCCTGGCAGCTCACGGCGCAGGGCAAGTCGCCCGCGGCGCACAAGGGCATGGTGCACGTGGCGAAGGTGATGGCCTCCACGGCGGTCGCGGCCCTCACCGACGAGACGCTGATCCCGCGCGCCAAGGCGGAGTTCAAGGAGCGCACCGGCGGCATCCCCTATCGCTCGCCGATGCCCGCCGACGTGAAGCCGCCGCTCAAGCCGCGCCGGGCCGCGTAGCCCGCCGCAAGTGACGACGGGGCGCCGCGGCGAGGCGGCGCCCCGCAGGTTTTGTTCTGACAGCAGGATATTATCGATGCGTAACAGCGACCCCGTGTGGACCTATGTCGACGAGCGCCGCGAGCGCTACAACGCGATGAGCGATCGCATCTGGGACAGGCCCGAGATCGCCTACGACGAGTATGCCGGCGTGGAGGAACACGCGGCGATGCTCGAGGCCGAGGGCTTCCGCGTGACGCGTGAGGTCGCCGGCATCCCGACGGCGGTGATCGGCGAGGCGGGCGAAGGCGGCCCGGTGATCGCCATCCTCGGCGAATACGACGCGTTGCCCGGGCTCTCGCAGGAGGCTGGCCTCGACGAGCCGAAGCCGCTGCCGGGCGACGGCATGGGCCATGGCTGCGGCCACAACCTGCTCGGCGCCGGCGCGATGATGGCCGCCGCCGCGGTCAGGGACTGGCTCAAGGCGAACGGCGTTGCGGGCCGCGTGCGCTACTACGGCTGCCCCGCGGAAGAGGGAGGAGCCGCCAAGGCGTTCATGGCGCGCGACGGCGCGTTCGACGACGTCGACATCGCCATCACCTGGCACCCGAACTCGCTCGCCGGCGTCAACCACGCGCGCTCGCTCGCCAACACGCGCATCGACTTCACCTTCGAGGGCCGCGCCAGCCACGCGGCGGCGAGCCCGCATCTCGGCCGCTCGGCGCTCGATGCGGTGGAGCTGATGAGCGTCGGCGTGAACTACATGCGCGAGCACATCCCCTCCTCCGCGCGCATGCACTACGCGTATCTGGATGCCGGGGGGATCGCGCCCAACGTGGTGCAGGCGAAGGCGACCGTGCGCCACCTGATCCGCGCCGACGATTTGCGCGCGCTCGCGGGCCTGGTCGAGCGGGTGAAGAAGATCGCCGAGGGCGCCGCGCTGATGACCGAGACGAAGGTCACGGCGAACGTCGTCTCCGCCGTGTCCAACCTCCTCGGCAACACGCCGCTCGAGCGCGCGATGCACGACGCCATGCTGCGCCTCGGCCCACCCGACTTCGATGACGCCGACCGTGCCTACGCCGAGAAGATCCGCGCCACGCTCTCGCCCGCGGACATCGCCGAGCCGTGGAAGCAGCTCGGGCTCAAGGACACCGGCGCGGCGCTGGCCGATTTCATCGTGCCGCTCGGTTCCGTGGGCGAGCTGTCGCTGGGCTCGACGGATGTCGGCGACGTGTCGTGGAAGGTGCCGACGGTGCAGGCGGATGGCGCCACCTGCGCGGTGGGCACCCCGTTCCATTCCTGGCAGCTCACGGCGCAGGGCAAGTCGCCGGCGGCGCACAAGGGCATGGCGCACGTGGCGAAGGTGATGGCCTCCACCGCGGTTGCCGCGTTCAGTGACGAGACGCTGATCGCCCGCGCCAAGGCCGAGCACCGCGAGCGCACCGGCGGCATGGACTATGCCTGCCCGATGCCGCCCGAGGTAAAGCCGCCGCTGAAGCCTCGCCGGAAGGTGTGATCAGCTTCCCTTGAAGACCGGCCGCCGCTTCTCGTTGAACGCGGCGATGCCTTCGCGCCGGTCCGCGGTGGGGACCATGCGGTTATAGGCCTCGATCTCGAACGCCAGCGCGCTCGCGAGATCGAGGCCGATGCCCACGTTGACGCTCTGCTTGATCTGGCGCGTCGAGAGCGGCGCGTTGGCGGCGATGCGCTGCGCCGTCTCCAGCACCGCGTGCATGAGTTCCGCCGGCTCGCAGACGCGGTTGATCATGCCCCACTCCAGCGCCTCGGCGGCGGTGAAGGGCCGGCCGGTCAGCAGCAATTCCTTTGCCCGCCGCGTGCCCATCGCGCGCGGCAGCAGCTGCGTGCCGCCGGCGCCGGGCATGATGCCGAGCGTCACTTCCGTCAGCGCGAAGCGCGCGTGGCTCGCGGCATAGGCGAAGTCGCACACGAGGGTCATTTCGCAGCCGCCGCCATAGGCGGCACCGTTCACCGCGGCGATGACGGGAATCGGGCAGGCCACCATGGCGCGCACCATGCGCTCGAACACCAGATGCTGCGCCTGCCACTGGGCATCCGTCATGCCGAGCCGTTGCTTGAGATCGCCGCCGGCGCAGAAGGCGCGCTCGCCCTGGCCGGTGACGACGACGCAGCGCGCGGTGTCCGGTGCCGCGCAAAGCCCGTCGAACACGGCGAGCATCTCCTCGCCCATGCGCGTGTTGAGCGCGTTGGCGACCTCCGGCCGGTTGAGCGTGACGCGCAGGACGTGTTCGGCGGGCGTGTCGAGCGCCAGCGTCTCGTACGCGCTCACGCCGCGCGCGCCTTCAGCCGGTCGGCGAAGGTCTTGCGGAATTTCTGCACCTTCGGCGCGACCACCGCCTGGCAGTAGCCGTTCCAGGGGTTGCGGGCGAAATAATCCTGGTGCTCGGGC
>JAJYFW010000192.1 GCA_021785335.1 Pseudomonadota bacterium | reverse complement strand
GGTCAACGAAAACCTCCCCGCTCCCCCGGGCTGGGTGCTGGACGCCGAGGGTCGCCCCTCCACCGACCCGCGCGATGTCGCGGAGCGCGGCGGCTTCCTCACCTCGCTCGGCGGCTCACGCGAGGGTGCCAGCTACAAGGGCTACGGCCTCGCGATGATGGTGGACATCCTCGCCGGTGGCCTGGCCGGCATGAGCTACCCCTCGGACCAGGGCCACGCGAAGGGCAAGCATGTCGGCCTCGGCCATTTCTTCCTCGCGCTGGATCCGGCCATCTTCACCGACGCCGGAGATTTCGCCGCCGGCGTCGCCCGCTTCGCCGACTCCATGCGTGCCACGAAGCCCGTCGATCCCGCGCTCCCCGTCATGGTCCCCGGCGACCCCGAGCGCGCCACCGCCGCAAGACGCCGCGAGCAGGGCATTCCCGTCGGCACCGGCCTCCTCGCCCAGGTCCGCGCCATCGCCGAGGCTTCCGGCGCCCCGTGGATTCTCGGCTAGCGCCCGAGGCTCACACCGGGTCCCACGCGAACGCATCCTGGCTGCGATCGAGCGGATAGAGCGAGGGCTTCAGCGCCGGCGCCGCATGCTCCGCGACCAGGTCCGCGGTCCACCCCTCGGAACGATGCACCGAGCGGATCGGGCGGGATTGCGACATCAGGAAAATCTCGTTGTGCCGGCAGGCAAAGACGTTGCCGGAGAAATCCTTCGCCGCGTCCGAGCACAGGAACACCGCGAGCGGCGCGTTCTTGTCCGGCGTCATCTGCTGCAACCGCTGCAGCCGCGCCTGCTGCTCCGGCGTCGAGGCCGGAATGGAACTCGTCATCCGGCTCCACGCGAACGGCGCGATGCAGTTGCTGCGCACGTTGTAGCGCGCCATGTCGAGCGCGATCGACTTGGACAGCGCCGCGATCCCGAGCTTCGCCGCGGAATAATTCGCCTGCCCGAAATTCCCCACGAGCCCGGACGTGCTCGTCATGTGCACATAGGCGCCGGACTGCTGCGCGCGGAAATGCTCCGCCGCCGCGCGGCTCACGTAAAAGCTGCCGTTCAGGTGCACGTCGATGACGCTGCTCCAATCCTCCACCGTCATCTTGTGGAAGATCACGTCGCGCAAAATCCCCGCGTTGTTCACCACCGCGTCGATCCGCCCGAACGCATCCATCGCCGTCTGCACGATCTTCCGCGCCGAATCCCACGAGGCCACGGAATCCGTATTGATCGCGGCCTGCCCGCCCTTCTGCTCGATCAGCTGCTTCGTCTGCTCCGCCGGCGTCGCCGAGGCGCCTTCGCCGGCCAGCGACGCGCCCACGTCGTTGATGACGACCTTCGCACCCGCCTCCGCCATGGCGATCGCAATCGCGCGCCCGATGCCGCCCCCGGCGCCCGTCACCACGACCACCTTGTCCTGCATCAGCCCCGGCATGCGTTCCTCCCCAAGCTCCGTCCCCGGAAGCTACGGAACGTAAGCGGCTTTGCAACCTCGCTGGGCTCGCAAGGTGTCACCGCGTCCCCAAAATCGACCCCCCAAAGATCCGCGCGTCGCGCTTCTTCCACGCCCCCGCTTCCACCGCGCTCACGAACCGCAGCACCGCGTCGTTGAACGCGTCCGGCTCCTCCAGGTTCATCGTGTGCCCGGTCCGCGGCAGCATCGCGATCGCCGAGTTCGGGATCGTGCGCTTGAGGAACAGCGCCGGCTCCAGCGCCGGCTCGTCCTCGTCGCCCGCCAGCACCAGCACCGGCGCCTCGATCGCCGCCAGCTTTTCGCCCAGGTCCCACAACCCCGGCCGCAGCCGCTGCACCCCCAGCATCGTCAGCGCCGAGCCCAGCGTCGAATGCTCGGAGAGATGGCGCACGAACTCCGCATACCCCCGCGGGTCCTTCGCCAGGAACGGCAGCCGCGCCGGCCCCATCGCATAGGTCGCGGCGAAGTCCGCCATCCCTCCCTCCTGGATGCGCCGCGCCGTCGTCTCGCTCTCCTCGCGGAACTGCGCGCGCCGGTCGGGTGCGGCGCCATACCCCACGCCCGCCGCCACCAGCGACCGCGCCATCGCCGCGTAGCGCATGCCGAAATGCAGCGTCGCGAACGCCCCCATCGACAGCCCCACCACATGCGCGTGCGAAATCCCGAGCCCGCCCAGAACCGCCGCGATATCGTCCGTCGCATGGTCCTGCCCGTAGCTCGCCGGGTCCTCCGGCACGTCGGAAGGCAGGTACCCCCGCGCCGCATAGGCGATGCACCGGTAGCGCCGCGAGAAGAACCGCATCTGCGGCTCCCAGGAACGCATGTCGCCCGCGAACTCATGCACGAAGATCATCGGAAACCCGCTGCCCGCCTCCTCGTAGGCGAGCCGCACACCGTCCCTCGTCGTGATGCTCTTGGTCGTGGAACCGGGCATCGCGCTCCTCCCCCTGCGTGTCCGCCAAGCATAGGCAGCTAAATTCACACGGCAAACCACGCTCCCGCGCCCCCGTGCCCTTGACGTCGCCCGGTCGCTGCGCCAAGTGCGGCAAAGAGGACCAATCGGGTCCGTTATAGGGTCGCCATGCTGAGACTTTCCAAACTCACCGACTACGCCGTGGTCGTGCTGACACGCCTCGGCGAGGCGGAACCGGAATCGGTCCAGGCCGCGGCCCGGACCGCGCCAAGGACCGCGCCCCAGATCGCACCCCAAACCGCCCCGGGCATCGCCCGCGCGACCGGCGTGCCGGAGCCCACGGTCGCGAAAGTCCTCAAGGCGCTGGCCCAGGCGAACCTGGTCGCGGCAACGCGCGGCGCTCGCGGCGGATACCGCCTCACCCGGCCCTTCGCCACCATCGCCATCGCCGACGTCATCGCCGCCATCGACGGCCCCATCGCGCTCACCGCCTGCGTCGACGGCGCCGTCACGGGCTGCGAGGTCGCCTGCCAGTGTGCCGTGCGCGGTCGCTGGAACCTGGTCAACGACGCAATCCGCGACGCCCTCTCCGCCATCACGCTCGCCGACATGCACCTCTCCTCCCTGCCGGACGCGCTGCGCCTGCCGCTCGCGCCCACTCTCGCCCCTGCCGAGCCGGAACACGGTCATGCCTGACGCCGACACGCTGGAGACCGTCGAGGCCCTCGCCGAGGGTGGCTACAAGTGGGGCTTCTCGACCGACATCGAGACCGAGCTCGCCCCCGCCGGCCTCAACGAGGACATCATCCGCCTCATCTCCGCCCGCAAGGGCGAGCCCGCCTGGCTGCTGGAATGGCGCCTCGCCGCCTTCGCCGCGTGGTTGAAGATGCAGGAGCCGCACTGGGCAAAGGTCCACCACAAGCCCATCGACTACCAGGCGCTGCACTACTACGCCGCGCCGAAGAAGAAGGCCGGGCCGAAGAGCCTCGACGAGGTCGATCCCAAGCTCCTCGAAACCTATGAGAAGCTCGGCATCCCGCTGCGCGAACGCGCCATCCTTGCCGGCGTGGAGGGGGCTGGCGTGGAGGGGGCCGGCGTGGAGCAGGGCGAGCGCGCCCCGGTCGCCGTGGATGCTGTCTTCGACAGCGTGTCCGTGGCCACCACCTTCCGCGCCACGCTCGCCAAGGCCGGCGTGATCTTCTGCCCGATCAGCGAGGCGGTCCACACGCACCCGGATCTCGTGCGCGCCCATCTCGGCTCCGTCGTCCCGGTCACGGACAACTACTTCGCCGCTCTCAACTCCGCGGTCTTCACCGACGGCAGCTTCGTCTACATCCCGAAGGGGGTGGCCTGCCCGATGGAGCTTTCCACCTATTTCCGCATCAACGCGCGCAACACCGGCCAGTTCGAGCGCACGCTGATCATCGCGGAGGAGGGCGCCACCGTCTCCTATCTCGAGGGCTGCACCGCGCCCATGCGCGACGAGAACCAGCTCCACGCCGCCGTCGTGGAACTCGTCGCGATGGCCGACGCCCGCATAAAATATTCCACGGTCCAGAACTGGTACCCCGGCGACGCCGAGGGCAATGGCGGCATCTACAACTTCGTCACCAAGCGCGGCCTGTGCAAAGGTGCGCGCAGCCGCATCTCCTGGACCCAGGTCGAGACCGGCTCCGCCATCACCTGGAAATACCCGTCCTGCGTGCTGGAGGGCGACGAGAGCGTGGGCGAGTTCTATTCCGTCGCCGTCACGAACAACCGCCAGCAGGCGGATACCGGCACCAAGATGATCCATATCGGCCGCAACACGACGAGCACGATCGTGTCCAAGGGCATCTCGGCCGGCCATTCCGAAAACACCTATCGCGGCCTGGTGCGCGTGCTGCCCCGCGCCGCCGGCGCGCGCAACCACACCCAGTGCGACTCCCTTCTCATCGGCCAGGAATGCGGCGCCCATACCGTCCCCTACATCGACTGCCGCAACCCCACGGCCAGGGTGGAGCACGAGGCCACCACCTCGCGCATCGCCGAGGACCAGCTCTTCTACTGCCGCCAGCGCGGCCTCTCGGAGGAAGACGCGGTCGGCCTCATCGTCAACGGCTTCTGCCGCGAAGTCTTGAAGGAACTGCCCATGGAATTCGCCGTCGAGGCGCAGAAGCTCCTCGCCATCTCGCTTGAGGGCTCGGTCGGATGAGCGCGCTGCTCGAAATCAGGGATCTCGCCGCCAGCGTCGATGGCAAGCAGATCCTGCGCGGCATCTCGCTGGAAGTCCCCAAGGGCGAAATCCACGCCATCATGGGCCCCAACGGCTCCGGCAAGTCGACACTGAGCTACGTCCTTTCCGGCCGCGAAGGCTACGAGGTCACCGGCGGCACCGCGACGCTCGACGGCGCCGACCTCCTCGCCATGGAGCCGGAGGAGCGCGCCGCCGCCGGCCTCTTCCTCGCCTTCCAGTACCCGGTGGAACTGCCCGGCGTCGGCAACGCCAATTTCCTCCGCACCGCGCTCAACGCGCAGCGCCGCGCCCGCGGCGAGGCGGAACTCGACGCCGGCGCCTTCCTCCGCCTCGCCCGCCAGGAACTCAAGCGCCTCGCCATCTCCGACGAGATGCTGAAGCGCAACGTCAATGTCGG
>JAJYFW010000191.1 GCA_021785335.1 Pseudomonadota bacterium | reverse complement strand
GCCATTTCGCGACCAGGCCGTCGAGCCCATAGGCGTGGCCGGCGTGGCGGACCATGCAGAGGCCGAGCGCGAAGGCGTAGGTGATGTGGAAGTCGATCAGCAGGTTGTTCGGGTCCCCGATGAAGGGGAAGCTCATGTGCGCGGTCCAGTAGAGGATCAGGAGCAGGATGCCGAAGGGAGCGGAGGCGCGCACGAACAGCCCGCTCACCAGCGACAGGCCGATCAGCAGGTGGCCGTATTCCACCAGGAACGAAATGAGCGGCAGCAGCGGCGAGGCCGCGAGAGGGCCGTAGACGGGGTGGAACGTCTTCGTGTGGGAGAGGAAGCCGCCGACATAGGCGCTGTTGCCGAAATGGTGGATCGCGGCCCAGAGGAAGACCCAGCCGACACAGACGCGGATGCCGGCGAGCATCACCTTTTCGATCGACTGGCCTTGCGGCGTGAGAGCGGGCAACACGGATATTCTCCTTACGACTGCACGAATGCGTCGCTAGGCCGCCCGTGGCCGGGTTTCATTGATCCATCGCAAGGATCGCGGCGATGTGCGCGATGTGCGGCAAAGGAGAGAGGCGTCGGTCCGGGCAGCGCCAAGGCGCTGCCCGGGGAGGCGATCAGACGCGCTTCACGTTCCAGAAGACCATCACGCCGCACTTCACGAAGTCCGTGAGGTTGGAGCGATGGCCGGTGGGGGTGACCCATTGGCCGACGGGAATGAAGGGCACGTCGTGGAAGGCGCGGGCCTGGATCTGCTCGCAGATCTTCTGCTGGGCGGCCAGGTCCGGAGCGTCGAACCACTGGTTGCGCAGGGTCTCGATGTCCGGGTTGGTGGGCCAGCCGAACCAGCCGTTCTTGCCGTTGCCGCGCAGCGGGTAGGAGCCGCCGGGGTTGGCGACCTGCAGGCCGCCCCAGGTGGTGCAGAAGCTGTTCCAGCCGCCCTGGTCCGCCGGCTTGTGCTCGGCGCGGCGGGCAACGAGCGTGCCCCAGTCCATGCTCTGGTACTGCACCTTCATCCCGACCTTCTGGTACAGGTCCTGGGTGACCTGGGCCATGATCTGAAGCTGCGGCTGGTCCGAGGGCGACATCAGCACGACGGGTTCGCCCTTGTATCCGGCCTGCTCGATCAGCTTCTTGGCCAGGTCGATGTTGCGCGGGCCGCTGAGCGCCTCGAGCCCCACGGTGTTGGCGTAGGGCGAGCCGAGGGTGAAGTAGCCAGCCGGGTATTTGCCGAACTTCGACGCCTGGGCGCCGAGCACGGCCTGGACGTATTCCTTCTGGTCCACCGCGTGCAGGAGCGCGCGCAGGATTGCGTGGCTGTTGAACGGCGCCTGCTCGTGGTTGAAGGCGATGATGCCGAGGGCGCCGAGCGGGTCGAGCGCCTCTACGGTGACATCCTTGGCCTTCTCAAGGGTCGGCAGCAGGTCGAAGATCGGGTTTTCCCACCAGTCGACCTCGCCGCGCTCGAGCGCCGCGGCGGAGGTGGCGGGATCGGTGATGATCTTCCACTCGACGCGATCGAAATGCGCGACCTTGCCGCCAGCCCAGTAGCTCGCGGGACCGGAGCGGGGGACGTACTTGGTGTTCTTGGTGTAGATCACCTGCGAGCCGGAGACGAACTCCTTCGGCTGGAAGACGAAGGGGCCGCTGCCGGTGGCATCCGTGATCTGCTTGAAGGCGTCGGTCTTGGCGACGTGCTCGGGCATGATGAAGCAGCCCTCGGCGCCGAGCGAGTAGGGCAGCAGGGCGAAAGGCTTCTTGAGGCGGATGGTGAAGGTCTTGTCGTTCACCGCCTTCATTTCGTTGGTGATCGCCATCATGTACTGGCCGAAGCCGTCGCGCTTGCCCCAGCGCTCGATGGAGGCGATGCAGTCCGCGGAACGCACGGGCGCGCCGTTGTGGAAGGCGAGGCCGTCGCGCAGCGTGAGCGTCCAGGTGAGCTTGTCCGACGAGATGGTGTGGCCGGCGACCATCTGCGGGTGCGGCAGCAGCTTCTCGTCGATGCCGTAGAGCGTGTCGTAGACCATGTAGCCGTGCAGGGTCGCGACGGTGGCGGTGGTCCAGATCGGGTCGATCGAGGACAGGTTCGCCTGCGGTATGTATTTCAGCACCTGCGGCTGAGCCGCGAGCGCGGGGCTCGCGAGCCCGGAAGCAGCGACAGCGGCGGCGCTGCCCTGCAAGAAGTTGCGTCGTTTCACGTGAAACACCTCCATGTTGTGGCGCTGAGCGCCAGTCCCCCAAAGTATAGCCAGCAGAATGCGCGTCCGTTTGGCTCCCGCCGCATTCTGGCGGGCGCGATCGGGCGTCAGCGCGGGCAGCATGGCGCGCCCTCCGTCCGGGCGCTAGCCCGTCCGGCGTGCGCTTTTGTTGGCCCGCGCGTGGTGGTCCTGCCGCGATGGGTCTTGCACTTGCCGTGCCGCGGCCGTTCCGGGCCCGTAGCCCGGGCCCGCCATGGGGACTGGCTTGTGCCACGGGGCGGGACCATGCTCGCGCGCGAGGAGATGTCGGCATGGTCAATGCGTTTCCCCTGATCGAGTTGTCCGGCGGGCCGGAGCAGCGCGGCGTGGCCTATGGCAGGGCGGCGAAGGCGCGCATCGATGCCGGGATCGCGCATTACGGGGCGCAGTTGCGTGCGGCGGGGCTGGAAGGCGGGCGGCTTGCCGACCTGGTGCGCGGCTTCCTGCCCACGATCAAGGCATTCGACGAGGCAATGATCCCGGAGATGCGCGGGATCGCGCGCGGGGCGGAGGTGGCGTTCGAGGACATCGTGCTGCTCAACGCGCGCACCGAGATCCTGCAGCTGGCGAAGCGGCGCGCGCTGGCGGCGGCGGTGGGAGCCGAGGAGGGCTGCACGGCGGTGCTGGCGATGCCGGAGGCCACCACCGAGGGGCTGCTGCACGCGCAGAACTGGGACTGGAAGGCGGCGTGCGCGGAGACGGCGGTGGTGCTGCACATCCGCCGCGACGACGGGCCGGACATTCTGACGTTCACCGAGGCGGGCGGGCTCGCGCGGTCCGGGCTCAATGCCGCCGGGATCGGGCTTACGGCGAATTATTTGCAGTGTGACAGGGATTATCGGGAACTGGGGGTGCCGCTGGCGCTGATACGGCGGAAGATCCTGGCGCAGCAGAACCTGGCCCTGGCGTGGCGGGTGGCGCAGGCGACGAGGAAGTCGGCGGCGAACAACATGTGCGTGAGCCATGCCAGGGGACTCGCGATCAATTTCGAGTGCGCGCCGGACGAGACCTTCATGCTGGAGGCGGATGCGGGGCTGCTGGTGCACTCCAACCATTTTCTCTCGCCCGTCGCGCTCGCGAAGCTGAAGGATACGGGGATCGAGAGCACGCCGTGCACGCTTTACCGGCATACGCGGGTGCGCGAGGCGCTGGCGCCGCTCAGGGGCAGGATCGACCGCACCGCGATCAAGAACGCGCTGTTCGACGATTTCGGCTCGCCGTGGTCCGTTTGCCGGCCGCCCCGTCCGGGACTGGACGGCGTGGAGACGGCGACGGTGGCGATGATCGTGATGCGGCCTGGCGAGGGGGCGATGGACATCGCGGCGCTGCCGGCGCTGAGCCGGCGCTTCACCACCTACCGGCTGACACCGGACCGCTCGGCGAGCCGGTCGGCGGCCTGAGCCAGTCGTCGCGCTTGTGAAACGGGTGCGCGGACCCCAGATTGAGGCACACGTGTTCGCCCTGGAGGACGAGCCATGGAAAACCGTCAGCGCATCCTGGTCCTGACCGGCGCCTCGCGCGGCATCGGGCATGCGACGGCGCGCATCTTCGCGGACGAGGGGTGGCGGGTGATCACGGTCTCGCGCCAGGCGTTCTCGCCGCGCTGCCCGTGGATCGCGGGGCCGCAGGACCATCTGCAGCTCGACCTCGGCGACCTCGAGAACCTTGAGCAGGGGCTGGAGGAGATGCGCTCGCGGCTGCCGGACGGGAAGCTCGACGCGCTGGTCAACAACGCGGCGATCTCGCCGAAGGGGCCGGACGGGTCGCGGATGGGCGTGATGGCGACGCCGGCGGCGCTGTGGGAGCAGGTGTTCCGCGTGAACCTGCTGTCGGTGGCGCTGCTGGCCAAGGGCCTGGCGGCGGAGCTTTCGGCGGCGGGGGGGAACATCGTCAACGTGACCTCCATCGCGGGCTCGCGGGTGCATCCGTTCGCGGGCGTGGCGTACGCGACCTGCAAGGCGGGGCTGGCGACGCTGACGCGGGAGATGGCGGCGGAGTTCGCGCCGATGGGGATACGGGTGAACGCGATCAGCCCCGGGGAGATCGACACCTCGATCCTCTCGCCGGGGACGCGGGCCTATGCGGAGAAGCAGGTGCCGATGCGCAGGCTCGGAAGGCCGGAGGAGGTGGCGAACACGATCCACTTCCTGTGCTCGCCGGCGGCGTCGTATATCAACGGCGCCGAGCTGCACATCAATGGCGGGCAGCACGTCTGACGCGCGCGGGCGGTTGACCCGGACGCGGTGAGCGAGGGACTGCCGAAGGAGACGGGGCGGGCGGATGACCGTGACGATCGTCGGGCACCCGCTGGTGGCCCACAAGCTGACGCTGCTGCGCGACCGGGAGACCTCGACCTCGGGATTCCGGCGCATCGCGCGGGAGATCGCGCTGCTCATGGGATACGAGGTGACGCGCGACCTCGAGGTCGAGCAGGTGCCGATCTCGACCCCGCTGGAGCCGATGATGGCGCCGCTGCTGGCGGGGAAGAAGCTGTGCTTCGTCTCCATCCTGCGGGCGGGGAACGGGCTCCTGGACGGGATGCTCGACCTGGTGCCGGCGGCACGCGTCGGGCACATCGGGCTTTATCGCGATCCCGCGACGCTGGAGCCGGTGGAGTATTACGCGAAGCTGCCGGACGGGATCGCGGAACGGCAGGTGATCGTGCTCGACCCGATGCTGGCGACGGGGCACTCCGCGGCGGCGGCGGTGCGGCGCGTCAAGCAGGCGGGCGGGAGGCGGATCCGCATGGTGTGCCTGCTAGCCGCACCCGAGGGGATAGC
>JAJYFW010000190.1 GCA_021785335.1 Pseudomonadota bacterium | reverse complement strand
GCCGATCCGTCCGAGCGAGATCCTCGACCGGCTCAGCCACTGGGAGGACGCGCGATGAACGCGATCGCGCCACAGGAATACAAATCCGATCTGAAACCGATATGGTGCCCGGGCTGCGGCGACTATTCGGTGCTGACGGCGCTGGCCAAGGCGCTGGCGGAACTCGGCAGGCCGCGCGAGGAGATCGCGCTCGTCTCCGGCATCGGCTGTTCCTCGCGCCTGCCGGCCTATACCAGCGTCTACGGGTTCCACGGCGTGCACGGGCGCGCGCTGGCGCTGGCCACGGGGCTCAAGATCGCGCGGCCGGACCTCACGGTGCTGGCGGCGGGCGGGGACGGCGACGGGCTCTCCATCGGCGGCAACCATTTCCTGCACGCCTGCCGGCGCAACGTGGACATGACGTACCTGCTGATGGACAACCAGGTCTATGGCATGACCAAGGGCCAGGCCTCGCCCACCACCGCGCCCGATTGGTGCGAAAGCAAACTGACCCCGCTCGGCCCCGGCGTCTCGCCGGTGATGCCGCTGCACCTGGCGCTGGCCTCGGGCGTGAACTTCTTCGCGCGCGGCTTTTCCGGCAACCCGAACGAGCTGGCGCGGCTGATCCTGGAGGGCATTCGCCACCCCGGGTTCTCGGTGATCCACGTGCTCAGCCCCTGCGTCACCTTCCGCCCGGAGCAGCGGGCGTGGAAGCAGGCGGTGCACGCCGAGACCGTGCCGCCGGAGACGGAGCCCGCCGCGGCGCTGGCGCGCTTCGCCGCCGATGACGGGTTCGCGACCGGCGTGCTGTTCGCCGGCACGCGCAAGGCGTTCATGCCGGAGCGGGCGACGCGCCGCGAGTGGCAGGACTACGAGGCGCGCTTCGCCGCCTGATCCAGTCGTCGCTTAAACGAAACGCCCGGCCGGGGGATCCCCGGGCCGGGCGTTGGTGTTTCTGGCCGCGCGCTCAGGCGTGCAGCTGCTCGTATTTGGCCAGCAGCGTGTCGCGGTCCTCGCGGAAGTCCGGGTGGTCCTCGATGCAGTCCGCCGGGCAGACCAGGCGGCACTGCGGCTCGTCCTCCGCGCCGACGCATTCCGTGCAGCGGAACGGGTCGATGACGTAGATCGTGTCCCCGACCGAGATCGCCTCGTTCGGGCAGGCCGGCTTGCAGGCGTCGCAGTTGGTGCAGTTCTCGGTGATCATCAAGGCCATGGCGGTTCTCCCCTCAGGCGGCTTGGGCCAAGCCGGATCGTGCAGGGCCGGATCGGGCCGGATCGGATTGGGCGGCGAGGCGGTGGTGGCGATAGGCGCCCCAGAGCGCCGCGCCGATCGCGCCGGCGTAGATGGAATCGGGATGGTTGCGGACCGGCAACTTCACCTTCTCCTGCGCCATCGCTTCCTGCATCGCGGCGACCAGGCCTTCGTCGAGTGCCAGGCCGCCGGTCATCATCACCGTGCCCTCGACGTTGCCCACGGTCTTGAGCAGCTTGGTCAGCCGGTCGGCCATGGAGGAGTGGATGCCGCGCAGGATGTTCGCCGCCGTGATGCCGCGCGAGACCATGTTGATCACGTCCGTCTCGGCCAGCACCGCGCAGATGCCGGAGACCTTTTCCGGGCTGTCGCCCTGTTTCGACAAGGCACCGATCTCGTCCTGCGCGATGCCGAGGTAGCGGGAGATGTTCTCCAGGAACTGGCCGGACCCGGAGGCGCACTGGCTCGTCATCTTGTAGCTCAGCACCTTGCCGCGCTCGTCGATGCGGATGGCGCGGCCGTGCAGCGCGCCGACGTCCAGTGCGGCGCGGGATTCGGGGTCGAGGTAGATGGCGCCGCGCGCGTGCGTGGTCATGGAGTAGAAATGCCCGGTGTGGAAGGTGAGCGACTCGCCCTCGCCGGTGGTGGCGACATAGGCGATGTCCCCGGGCTTCAACCGCGCCTCCTCCAGCGCCGAGAGCCAGGACTCCTCGGCGAGCTTGTAGGGGTCGCGCTGGCGCACGCGGTCGGTGCGGCGCACGAGCCAGGTGGAGTTGTCGCCGTCGACGGCGAAGATCACGGTCTTGACCGCGCCGGTGCCGACGTCGATGCCCGCGGTGTGGATCATTCTCGCCTCCCTCTCAGTGGATCGCCGCGCGATGGGCGAAGCAGGCGGCGCCGAGCGCGCCGGTGTAGATCGAGTCCGGATTGATGTTGATCGTGACCTCGCCATAGTTCTCGCGGATGAGCTGGCGAAGTTCCTTCACGGCCGCCTCGTTCTTGGCGACCCCGCCGGTGAAGGTGAACTGGTCGCGCACGCCGCCCGAGCGCGAGAGGATCGACATCGCGCGCAGGATGATGGCGCGGTGCAGGCCGGCGATGATGTCCTCGCGCTTCTCGCCCAGCGCCAGGCGGTCGCGCAGCTCGGCCCCCGCGAAGACGGTGCAGGTGGAGTTGATGCGCACGGTGCGCGTCGCCTGCATCGCCAGCGGGCCGAGCTCGTGCAGGCCCATGTTCATCTCGTCGGCGATATAACCAAGGTAGCGCCCGCAGCCGGCCGCGCAGCGGTCGTTCATCTGGAAATTCTCGACGATGCCGGTGGGGTCCACCTGGATCGCCTTGGTGTCCTGCCCGCCGATGTCGAGCACGGTGCTCGTGCTGGGGTACATCATGTGCGCGCCAAGCCCGTGGCAGAGGATCTCGGAGCGGATGTTTTCCTTGGGGAAGGGCAGGGTGACGCGGCCGTAGCCGGTGCCGACGACCGATGTCTCCTCCATCTCGATGTCGAGGGCGCAACGAACGGGTTTGGCGAGCGATTCCGGCAGCTCCCCGAGGCGTCCGAGCGCGCGGGAGAGCCGGTCCGCGATCGCGCCCTGGGGCGGGCGGTTCTCCACCTCGATGATCGCCTTGTCGTAGACGTTGAGCAGCATGTCGTAGGAAACGCCCGCCGCGTTCGCCGCCGCCTCGCCCACCGCCATGAAGCGCGCGCCGGCGAGGTCGCGGAAGAAGTCCGACTTGCGCCGCGCGCCGGGGGCGAAAAGCTCGTCCGCGTCGGCGCGCAGCGCGGCGAAGATGTTGCCGAGCGCAGTGGCGACGCCGTCCTCGTGGCCCTTGAAGCGCTCGCCGCTCGCCTTGTCGCGGCAGGTCGCCTCAAGGTCGTCCACATGGTCGAGGAACAGGTCGAGCCGGAAGCCGCGTTCCAGTGCCGAAAGGAACTCGTCCTGGTTCGCGACCCCCTGCAGCGCGCGTGCGAGCAGCGTGAAGCGCGCGCCGAGCAGCGCCTCGTACTTCGCCACCTTGCAGGCGGTGTCGTAATTGGCGCGCGAGTTGGTGATGCCGCGGCCGAGCACGTCCTGGTTCTCGTCCAGCACCACGGCCTTGGTGGTGGTGGAGCCGAGGTCGATGCCGATGAAGCTCTTCATGACCATGCCCCCCGGTCAGGCCGCGCGCGCCGGGGTGTGGCCGGCGCGGCGCTGCTCGATCATCTGGAAATAGCTTTCCAGGCGGTTCTTGATGTTGGCCGGCGAGAAGTAGCGCGGATCGACGAGATCGCTCTCGATGAAGGCCGCGGGCTTGCCGGTGCGCCGCTCGATCTCGCGCAGCATGAGCAACTGCCCGGCGGAGAAGCTGTTGCAGCTCTTGATCGAGTTGATCAGGAACCCGTCGGCCTCGAACTCGTTCATGTAGCGCTCGATGAGGTCGATGCGCGAGGGCATGTTGCGGTTGGTGTAGCAACCGAGGCAGTACTCGGCGAGGCTCTCCAGCGGCTTCGCGGGGTCGTGGCGGAAACCCTGGTCGTAGATGCCGCCGACCTTGGTATAGGTGGAGGCGACCACCACCGCGCCGTCGTCGTAGAGCATCTTCCAGAAGTCGCGGAAGCTGGTCCAGTTGGGCGGGCCTTCCACCACCAGGCGGTAGCGCTCCGGCCCCATGTCGCCGTTGGGCGTCACCGGGCCCTGGCCGTTGGCCAGCCGTTCGGCGATCTCCGCGCGCAGGAGCTGGTAGTATTCCACCGCGTCCTCGGTGCCGCGGAAGGCGGTGAAGATGGGGCCGATGTAGTAGACGCCGCCGAAATAGGCGTCGATCGGCGAGGGCTTGCTCCTGGCGCTGTTCAGCACCCAGACGAAATCATCCTCCGCGCGGGCGGAGCGGGCCAGGTTCTCGCGCAGGCGGTCGATGTCGAACTTGACGCCGCTCACGCGCTCCATCTTCGGGATCACTTCCTCGCGCAGCTGCTTCACCACATAGCTGATCATGCTCTGCGTGATCTGGCCGTCGCCCTGGTAGGGCACGTGCAGCATCGCGGTTTCGCAGTTATAACGGTCTCGCAGCAGCTCGAACCACTTCATGAAGGTGAAGCAGCCGGTGTAGGAGAGCAGCAGCAGGTTCGGGTCCGGCAGCTTTTGCCCGTCGGGGCCGATATTGCCCTTCTCGATCATGCCGAGATCCGCCTTGACGTAGGTGCAGACGTCCTCGGAATGGCCGCGTTTCTCGGCCTCCATGATGTAGCCGCCGCTCTTCTTGCGCATCCCGTTCTGGATGGCGTTGATCTCGGGCAGGTTGTTGAGCACATCGAAGCACATGATGAGCTCGTTGAGGTTGCCGGGAACGAAGGTGGAAACCACCTTGCGCCCGTCTGCCACGGCGCTTTCCAGCCGCGCGTAGTTGCCGGAGATCATCTCCTTCTGCTTCAGCATCGAGCCGTCCTTGACGACGGCCTGCGGCTTGGCGGCGCCCGCGGGGCGGGTGGGGATGGCGGTGCTCATGCGGCGCTCCACAGCTTGATGGAATCGGCGAAGGTGCCGGCCTGCTCGCGGATCGGCTGCATCTGGCCGGAATTCTCGGCGAACTTGAACGCGATGTAGGGAATGCCGCGCGCGGCGAGGGCGCGTTGCAGCATCGGGCGCTCCAGCAGTGCCGGGTCGCAGAAGCTCGCGGAGGCGAAGATCACGCCCTCCGCGCCGGAACGCTGCACGGCGTCGATCAGCCACTGGCCCTTTTTCGACTGGTCCGGCTGGTACTTCGCCGCGGTCTCCAGCGAGTCGTGCAGGTAGGCGTAGGAGA
>JAJYFW010000189.1 GCA_021785335.1 Pseudomonadota bacterium | reverse complement strand
ACCTTCCCCGCGGGCGCGCCCAGCACCTCGCCGTCGCGCATCACCACGTTGCCGCGCACGACGGTCGCGACCGGCCAGCCCTTGACGCGCATGCCGGCGAACGGCGTCCAGCCGCAGGGCGAGACGATCGCGCTTTCCTCGATCGTCCGCTCGGCACCCATGTCCACGAGCGTGAAGTCGCCGTCGTAGCCCGCGGCGAGGCGGCCCTTGCCCACGGCCCCGTACACGCGCGCCGGGCCGGCGCACATGAGGTCCACCAGGCGCTCGAGCGACAGCCGCCCAGCGTTCACGTGGTCGAGCATCACCGGCACCACCGTCTGCACGCCCGTGAGCCCCGCCGCCGTGTCCGGCCAGGGCCTGGCCTTCGCCTCCCGGCTGTGCGGCGCGTGGTCGGAGCCGATGCAATCCACCGTGCCGTCCGCGACCGCCGCCCACGCCGCCTCCCAGTGCCGGCGGTCGCGGATCGGCGGGTTCATCACCGCGTAGGCGCCGAGCCGCTCATAGGCGTCCGGGGCGATCTGCGTGAGGTGGTTCACCAACACTTCCACCGTCGCGACCTCGCGGTAGTCGCGCAGATAGGCGAGTTCCTCCGCAGTCGAGACGTGCAGGATATGCGCGGGCCGGCCGGTGCGCATCGCCAGCGCCATCAGGCGCCGGGTGCCGAGGAAGGCGCATTCCACGTCCCGCCACTCGGCGTGCTTCGCATGGGGCTGGCCCTGGTGGAACAGCTTGCGCCGGTCGCGCAGCCGGTACTCGTCCTCGCTGTGATAGGCGATGCGCCGCCGCCCGCTGCGCATCACCCGCTCCAGGCTCTCGTCGTCCTCGACCAGAAGGTCGCCCGTGGAGGAACCGGCGAACACCTTGATCGCGCACGCGCCCGGCTCCGCCTCCAGCGCGCCGAGCGTGGCGATGTTGCCTTTTGTGGCGCCGACGTAGAGGCCGATGTCGCACCAGGAATTGCGCCCCGCGTAGGCGCGTTTCGTCGCCAGCGTCGCGGCGTCGGCCGCGGCGGGGCTGGTGTTCGGCATGTCGAACACGCAGGCGATGCCACCGAGCACCGCGGCCTTCGTGCCCGCGGGGATGCTCTCGACCGGGGCAGCGGAGGCGTCGCCGGTGCCGGGGTCGCGCAGGTGCACGTGCGGGTCGATCAGCCCCGGCAGCACCATGAGCCCGGTGGCGTCGATCACCTGGCGCGCCTCGCCGTCGTGAAAGCCCGCGATGCGCCCGTGCCGCACCGCCACGTCCGTGCGCACCCGCCCCCAGGGCGTGAGGCAGGTGCCGTTCTTGATAACGAGATCGAAAGGATTCATCGCGTTGCCAGTGCCTCGAACACATCACCCTCCGGCGCGAGCCCCAGCACGTGCGTGCGGTGCCAGAGCGCATAGAACAGCAGGACCCAGGCGAGATAGCCGGAGTTGCGCCTGCCGCTGCAATGGCGGAACAGCGCCTCCACCCGCGCCGGCTCCGCGATCTCGCGGATGCCCTCCTGCGCGGCCACCAGCCTGCCCAGCTTCTCGCCCACGCCCGAGATCCAGGTGCCCATCGGCACCGTGAAGCCCTGCTTCGGCCCGAACGGGTTGGCGGCCGGGCAGTTCTTCTCCAGCCACTTGCGCAGCAGCCACTTGCCCATGCCGCCGCGGACCTTGAGCGCGTCGGGCAGCCGCCAGGCTACCTCCGCGACGCCCTGGTCGAGCAGCGGCGTGCGTCCCTCCACCGCGTGCGCCATCAGGCAGCGGTCGAGCTTGAGCAGCAGGTCGTGCGGCAGCCAGTCCTCGATATCCGTCGCCTGCGCGGCCATCAGCCGCGTGCGGCCTGCCGTCGCCGAGCGCGCCTCCGCCGCCGCCTGGCCGTCGCGCCAGTTGCGCGGGTTCTGGCGCAGCACCTTCACGCGGTCGAAATTGCCGCGCGCGCGCATCACCCGCCCGCCCAGCCACCACGGCCGCATGGCGCTGCGGTAGCGCCCGTAGCCGGCGAAGATCTCGTCGCCGCCCTCGCCGGAGAGCACCACCTTCACCTCCTGGCGCGCGCGCTGGGCGAGGAACCAGGTGGGAATGATCGCGTAGTCCGCCGCCGGGTCGTCCATGCAGGCGACGATCTGGGGCAGGTGGCGCCAGACCATCGCCTCCGTCACGTCGAGCGTCTCGTGCCGCGCGCCGAGACTGGCGGCGACGCGCTTCGCCGCCTCGCGCTCGTCCGCGGCGCCGGGTGCCGCGAACCCCGCGGTGAAGGCCAGCACCGGCCGGTCGTTCAGCCGGGCCATCAGCGTCAGCACGGTCGCGGAATCGATGCCGCCGGAGAGGAACATGCCGTAGGGCACGTCGCTGCGCTGGTGCAGGTCCACGCTTTCCTCGAGCGCGCGGTCGAGCCGCCTGAGCGCCTCGTCCTCCGGGATCGTCTCCGGCCCGCCCTCGGGCAGCGCGATGACGCGGCGCCGGTCGACGACCTTGCCGTCCGCCACCTGCAGCGTCTCGCCCGGCAGCAGGCGGGAGATGCCGGGGAAGATGGTCTCCGAGCCGGTCGTGTACTGCATCTGCAGCAGCTCGTCGCGCGCCGCCGGCCGCAGCCCGCGCCCCACCAGGCCCGCCGCGATCAACGCCTGCGCCTCGGAGGCGAAGGCCAGCCCCTCCTGCGTCTGCGCGTAGTAGAGCGGCTTGATGCCCCAGCGGTCGCGCGAGACCGCGACCCGCCGCGCCGCGCGGTCGTGGATCGCGATCGCGTACATGCCGCGCAGCACGCGCGCGTAGTCCGGCCCGTCGCGCAGGTAGAGGTGCAGCGGCGGCTCGCAGTCGCTCACGGAGGCGAAATTGACCCCCGGCATCGCCGCGCGCAGCTCGCGGTAGTTGTAGATCTCGCCGTTCGCCACGAGCGCCGCGGTGCCGGCGAAGAAGGGCTGGTCGCCGGTCACCAGGTCGATGATGGCGAGCCGGTTCTGCGCGATGCCGACGCGCCCGGAGATCGTCTGCCCGCCGGCATCCGGCCCCCGGTGGGCCATCGCCGCGATGATCGCGGCCAGCGTCGCGGCGTCGGGCTGCGGCGCGCCGGGGCCGGCGATCAGCCCCGCGATGCCGCACATGGTCTCGTATCCTGGCTCATGCGCCGGCTCTACCATCGCGCCCCCCGCTTGTCTCCCGCGGGTTTGCGAAGGCTTGTCGTCGAATGCCGCCGGCGGGGCGCTTGCCGGATCGGGGGGGCGACGCCACCTGAGCCTGCATGCTCGTGCATCTGCCGGATCGCGCCGTGCTCGCCGTCAGCGGCGAGGATCGCATCGCCTATCTCCAGGGCCTGGTGTCCGCGGACGTCACGCGCGCCGCCCCTGGGCGCTGCCTGTGGTCGGCCCTGCTGACGCCGCAGGGCAAGTACCTCGCCGATTTCTTCATCCACGCCACGGCGGACGCGCTGCTTCTCGACCTCGCGGCGGAGCAGGCGGAGCCGGTACGCGCCCGCCTGCTGCGCTTCCGCCTGCGCAGCAGGGTGGCGATCGAGCCCGCCGCGCTCGCGGTCCATGTCGCGTGGCCCCCCTACCCCACGGGTACGGCGCCGGCGGGCTCCGTGCCCGACCCGCGCCTTCCCGAGGCCGGCTTCCGCCTGCTGGCACCCGCGCCGCGCGGCACCGACCCCGTGACGACATGGGAACGCCACCGGATTCCGCTCGGCCTGCCGGAGCCGCGCGACCACGAGCCGGAAAAGACCGTGCTGCTGGAAGCCGGCTTCGATGAACTCGGCGGGATCGCCTGGGACAAGGGCTGCTGGATGGGCCAGGAACTCACCGCCCGCACCCGCTATCGCGGCCTGGTCAAGCGCCGGCTGGTGCCGGTCGAGGTGGCGGGCGCGCTGCCGCCGCCGGGCACGCCGGTGCTGGACGGCGCCGGCAACGAGGTGGGGACCGTGCGCTCCGGCATCGACCAGGTGGCTCTGGCCACGCTGCGGCTCGACGCGCTGGGCGGGAAGCTCGCCGCCGCCGGCGCGACCCTGACCCCGCGCCTTCCCGCATGGATGAAACTGCCCGAGGACATGGGAACGCCAGCATGAGCGACGACGCCAACCCCTGGGAAGCCCGTTACCGCGAGGGCCGCACCGGCTGGCAGCGGGGAGACGTTTCCCCCGCCCTGCTGGCCTGGCTCGCGGACGGCACGCTGAAGCCCTGCCGCATCCTCGTCCCCGGCGCCGGGCGCAGCCACGAGCCGCTGCACCTGGCGCTGGCCGGGTTCCATGTGACGACGCTGGACATCGCGCCCACCGCCGTCGCGCACCAGCGCGCGGCGCTGGCGGCGAGGGGCGGGGCGGCGCTGGAGGGGGACGTGTTCACCTTCACGCCCGGCCAGCCCTTCGACGCGATCTACGACCAGACCTGCCTCTGCGCCCTGCCGCCGCCGCGCCTGCCCGCCTATGCGGCGCAGCTCGCGCGCTGGCTGCGGCCGGGCGGCGTGCTGGCGGCGCTGTTCATGCAGACCGGCCGCGAGGGCGGCCCGCCCTTCCACTGCGCCCTGCCGGACATGCGCGCGCTGCTGCCGGGGGGCACCTGGCGCTGGCCGGACCGGAGCTGGCCCGAGGTGCGCCACCATGACGGGCTGTTCGAGATCCCGCTGGCCCTGACGCGAGGCTGAAGCAGCCCTGGCCTCAGGCAGAGTTCTTTCCGCCAGTTGACAATGATGATTACCATCATCATTGTTCGCCCATGCGCGTCACCTCCACGACCCGCGAGGACCACACCGCCGCGATCCTCGCCGCCGCAGAGCGCCTGTTCCGCGAGCGCGGCTTCGACGGCGTCGGCGTCGCGGAGGTCGCGCGCGCCGCCGGCCTGACCCATGGCGCAGTCTACAGCCGCTTTCCCGGCAAGACGGCGCTGGCCGCCGCCGCCCTGCGCAACGCGCTGCTCGTCGCCGCCGACCGCTGGCGCGAGCGGGTGGAGCGCGCGCGCGCCGCCGGCCGGGACCCGTTCGCGGCGCTCATCGACGCCTATCTGCGCCCCGCGCATCGCGACAACCCCGCCGAGGGCTGCCCGAGCGCGACGCTGGGG
>JAJYFW010000188.1 GCA_021785335.1 Pseudomonadota bacterium | reverse complement strand
GCTCTCCATCACGCCCGGCGTCGGCGAGCCGTCGAAATGGTTGGAGTAGCCGCTCGTCATCTGGTCGTGCCAGCCGTGGAAATGCCCCTTGAAGCGGATCAGCCCCTCGCGGCCGGTGAAGGCGCGCGCGAGGCGCACGGCCATCAGGGTCGCCTCGGTGCCGGAGGAGGTGAAGCGGATGCGCTCCGCACTCGGCACCAGGCGCTGCACGGCCTTCGCCCACGCGATCTCGCGCGGATGGTTGGCGGCGAACTGCGTGCCCTCCGCCTGCGCCTCGGCGACCGCCGCGTTCACCGCGGCATTGCCGTGGCCGAGGATCAGCGCGCCGTGGCCGCCGAAATAGTCGATGTAGCGGTTGCCATCGACGTCCCATTTGTGCGGACCCAGCGCCCGCTCGACATAGATGCCGTAGGGGTCGAGGTGGCGCGCGTCGTGCGCGATACCGCTCGGCAGCAGGCGGCGCGCCTCCTCCGCCATGGCCGCGGAGCCCGGCGTGCGCGCCCGGTAGGCCGCGACGATCGCGGAGTTGGTCGGCTGCTCGATATCCATGCTCATCCCCCATGCGACGGGAGCGGGTTGCGCCCCCGCTGCCATACTGCGACGCTGCCGCGCCGTTGCAAACTGGGAGGCATGATGTTCGATCTGGTGCTCAAGGGGGGCCGCGTTCTCGACCCGGCGCAGGGGATGGACGCGCTCGCGGACGTGGCGTTCACCGGCGGCAAGGTGGCGGCGGTGGGGCCGAACCTCGGCCCGGCGAAGGAGACCCGCGACGTCACCGGGCGCATGGTCGTCCCCGGCCTCATTGACCTGCACACCCATGTCTGGTGGGGCGGAACCTCGCTCGGCGTGATGCCGGACGACTACGCGCGCATCAGCGGCTGCACCACGCTGGTGGATGCCGGCTCCGCCGGGCCCGGCACGCTGCACGGGTTCCGCAAGCTGATCATCGAGCGCTCCGAGGTGCGGGTCCTGCCGTTCATGCACGTCTCCTTCGCCGGCATCTTCGGCTTCCATCCCGCGGTCAACGTGGGCGAGAGCCAGGACCTGCGGCTGCTCAACGCGAAGCTCGCGCTGCAGGTGGCGAAGCGCGACGCGGACCTGGTGGTGGGCATCAAGGTGCGCGTCGGCGCCGGCACCTCCGGCGTGCTCGGCGCGGAGCCGCTGCGCATCGGGCTCGACGTGGCGGAAGCCGCCGGCCTGCCGGTGATGGCGCATCTCGACCAGACGCCGCCCTCGCGCCAGGAGGTGATGGGCCTGCTGCGCGCGGGCGACATCCTGACGCATTGCTTCCGCCCCTTCCCCAACCTGCCCTACCGCCCGGACGGGCGCATCCAGGCGGACGTGGAGGCGGCGCGGGCACGCGGGGTGATCTTCGACATCGGGCACGGCGCGGGCAGCTTCGGCTGGGAGACCGCGATGAAGATGGTCAAGGCCGGGTTCATGCCGGACGTGATCTCCTCCGATGTGCACGCGATCTCCATCGACGGGCCGGCCTATGAGCTGCTGACCACGATGACGAAGCTGCTGGCGATCGGCATGCCGCTGATGGAGGTGCTGCGCGCCGCGACCATCAACCCCGCGAAGGCGATCCGCCTCACCGACCGCGGCACGCTCAAGCCCGGGCTGCTCGGCGACGCCACGGTGCTGGATTTCGACACGGGGAAATTCGAGCTCGAGGACGTGACCGGCGAGAAGCTCGCGACGGACCGCAAGCTCGCCTGCAAGGGGATCGTGCTCGGGGGCAAGTGGTGGCACGGGTGAGGCCGGCGCGCGGCACCCCATGACCCAGCTCCGCATCCCCGCCACCTACATGCGCGGCGGCACCAGCAAGGGGGTGTTCTTCGCGGCCGGCAGCCTGCCGGCGGACCAGGCGGCGCGGGAGCGGATGCTGCTGCGGGTGATCGGCAGCCCGGACCCCTACGGCAAACAGATCGACGGCATGGGCGGCGCGACGTCCTCCACCAGCAAGATCGTCATCGTCGGCAAGTCGGCGCGGCCCGACAGCGACGTTGACTACCTGTTCGGCCAGGTTTCCATCGACAAGCCGGTGATCGACTGGTCCGGTAATTGCGGCAACCTCACCACCGCCGTCGGTCCCTTCGCCATCGAACAGGGGCTGGTGTCCGCGCCCGCGGACGGCATCGCGACGGTGCGGATCTGGCAGGCCAATATCGGCAAGCGCATCGTTGCCCATGTGCCGATGCGGAACGGCGAGGTGCAGGAGGAGGGTGATTTCGAGCTGGACGGCGTCACCTTCCCCGCCGCCGAGGTCCGGCTGGAGTTCCTCGACCCCGGCGAGACCGGCGCGATGTTCCCGACCGGCAACAGGATCGACCGGCTCGCCGTTCCGGGCATGGGCGAGGTCGAGGCCACGCTGATCAATGCCGGGCTGCCGACCGTCTTCGTCGATGCCGCGACGCTCGGCCTCGCCGGGACGGAGTTGCAGCCGGACGTGAACACCAACCAGGCGCTGCTCGACCGCACCGAGGCGATCCGCGTGGCGGGCGCCGTCGCGATGGGCCTCGCGGCCTCGGCGGAGGACGTCTACGCGCGCCGCCTGCTGCATTCGCCGAAGATCGCCTATGTCGCGACGCCGCGCGACTACACCGCATCCTCCGGCAAGAACGTCGCCGCATCCTCGATCGACCTGCTCGCGCGCATCTTCTCCATGGGGCCGCTGCACCACGCGATGACGGGCACCGGGGCGGTCGCCATCGCCGCGGCGGCGTCCGTGCCCGGCACGCTGGTCAACCGCATCGCGCCACCCGGCGCGGACGGGCGGGTGCGGTTCGGCCACCCCTCCGGCACGCTCGGCGTCGGCGCGGAGGCGGAACAGCGGGATGGCGAATGGGTGGTGAGCAAGGTGCTGATGAGCCGCTCGGCGCGCCGCCTGATGGAGGGCTGGGTACGGATCCCCGCCGTCTGACGGCGCCCGCCTACTCGCGCACGTAGCGCAGCGTCGCGAAGCGGCGGCGGAACGCGCTCACGTCCCTGGCCACGTCCTCGGGCGCCCGATTTCCCTCCAGTGCCTCGGCGATGTAGCCCGCGAGTTCCTTCATGTCGCCGGGCCCCATGCCGAAGCGCACGATTTCCGGCGTGCCGAGCCGCAGCCCGTTGGTGTCGCCATCCACCGGCGCGATGGGCAGGCCGATGCCGCAGGTGAGCACGTTCGCCCGCCGCAACAGTTTCGCCGCCGCCTGGCCGCCGCCATAGCGAGCCGCCTCGACGGCGAATTGGTGCGAGGTGGTGATGCCCCGCTCGCGCGCGAAGAGCGGGATGCCTCGCGCGGCCAGCGCCTCCGCCAGCGCCTTCGCGGTGGCGGCCATCGCGCTCGCGTAGTCGCGGCCATAGACCTTCCAGTCCAGCAACGACATCGCCAGCGCCGCCGTCTTCGCCGCGTCGAAATTGGCGGTGAGGCCGGGGTATGCGATCGCATCCAGCCGCTCGGCCAGCGTCGCGTCGTTGGTGAGCACCAGGCCCGCGGCGGGGCCGCCGAGGCTCTTGTAGGTGCTCATCGTCATCGCGTGCGCGCCCTCCTCCAGCGGCTGTTGCCAGGCGTGGCCGGCGATCATGCCGGACATGTGCGCGGCGTCGAACAGGAGGCAGGCGCCGACCTCGTCGGCGACCTCGCGCATGGCGCGGATCGGGTGAGCAAACAGGTTGAGGCTGCCGCCGATGGTGATGAGCTTGGGCCGCACCGCGCGCGCCTGCTCGCGCAGCGCCGCGACATCGACCGTGTAGCCGGCGGCATCGACCGGCGCCGGGTGCGTCACGACGCCATAAAGCCCCGCCGCGCCGGCCGCGTGGTGCGTCACGTGCCCGCCGATCGAGGGCGGCGGCGCGATGATGGCATCGCCCGGCTTCGCTGTTGCCATGAACATGTAGAGATTGGCGATGCCGCCGGAAGGCACGCGGAATTCCACGTAGCGCGCGCCGAACACCTCGGCGGCGAGTTCGGCCGCCATGATCTCGATCTTCTCGACCGCCTCCAGCCCCATCTCGTACTTGTCGCCGGGGTAGCCGAGGGAAGCGCGGGTGCCGAGGCCGTCGGCGAGCAGCGCCTCCGCCCTCGGGTTCATCGCGTTGCCGGCGGGGTTGAGGTTGACCGCGTCGCGTTCATGGATGGCACGGTTCTCGGCGACGAGGGCGAGCAGGCGGCGCTCGTTCGCCGCCGCGTCGCTCGCCGCGACCTCACCCGCCACGTCCTGAACGTAGCGTTCGCTGGCTTCGGGCACCCAGGCGCGGCGTTCGAGCATCGGCGGGACTCCTGTTGCGAGTGACGCGTTTGTGCCGCCTTGGCGCCGCCCGCGCAAACGAGTTTACTGCGCCGCCGCGAGTAGAAAATCTTGCCCTTGGACGCATCATGCCGGTCCAGCCGCCCCGCCCGCGCCTGCCCTCGCTCAATGCGCTGCGTGCCTTCGAGGCGGCGGCGCGGCTCGGCCATTTCGCTCGCGCGGCGGAGGAGCTTGGCGTCACGCCGAGTGCGGCGGCACAGCAGATCCGCCAGCTCGAGGCCTGGCTCGGCGCCGGGCTGTTCCATCGCCAGGCGCAGGGCGTGGTGCTCACCGCGGCGGCGCGCGAGGCGTTGCCGGTACTCGCGGAAGGGTTCGACCGGCTGGCCGAGGCGGTGCAGCGCCTGCGCGCCAGCCTCGGCCCGCCCAGCCTCTCCGTCGCCGCCCTGCCCAGCATCGCGCAGTTCTGGCTCTCGCCCCGCCTGCGCCGCGCCTTCCCGGGGCTGCAGGTCTCGCTCGCGGCGGAGGAAAGGCCGCCCCGCTTCCGGCGCGACCTCTACGATCTCGGCGTTTTCTATCTCGCCCGCCCGCCGCCTGCCTCGCCTCAGCGCTGGCCGCGGACACGCTGGTGCCGGTCTGCGCGCCGGGCCTGCTGGCGCGCCGCGCCCGGCCGCAGGCGCTCGCTGGCCAGACGCTGCTGCATGACGCAACCTGGCGCGACGACTGGGCAGCCTGGCTGCGCCATGCCGGCGCCGGCGGGATCGACCCTTCGCGCGGCCCCGTCTTTTCCCTCTACAGCCT
>JAJYFW010000187.1 GCA_021785335.1 Pseudomonadota bacterium | reverse complement strand
GATGGTCGCTCATGGCCGGGAACATGCCCGGAGCGGGGTGCCGGCGCCAATCACGATGCCGGATCGGCGCGCATCGGGTGAGGCGATGAGCGGGCGGACGCTTGGCCGCGCGGCCGAAGCCGCCGAGCCGGACGACCCGGTGGAAGATTTTGAGCGGGCTGGGATCGGGCACGCGGCCTTATTCCGCCGTCCGGGGCGGGACGCAACCGGCGCAGGTGCATCCGGGGCCGGACCGCGTTTTGGTGTGATCAACGCTCGCGTGGTATCGGGCGCCATGGCCTATTGGGGCAAGATCATCGGCGGGTTCGCCGGCTTCGTTGTCGGCGGCCCGATGGGCGCGGTGGTGGGAGCGGCGCTCGGCCACGCGGCGGAGAGCGGGGCTGCGCGCCCGGCCGTGACCGCGGGCGGGAGCGAGCAGGTGTTCGCGGTGGCGGTGGTGGCGATCGCCGCCAAGCTCGCCAAGTGCGACGGGGCAGTGAACCGATCGGAGATCGACGCGTTCAAGCGCAGCTTCATGATCCCGCCGGGGGCGGAGCGCGACATCGGGCGCTGGTTCGACACCGCGCGCGACTCGCCGGAAGGGCCGGAGCCGTATGCGCAGCGGCTTGCCGTGGCGTTCGCGGGCAACCCCGCGCTGCTCGAGGAGGTGATGGGCTCGCTCACGGCGATCGCCGCCGCGGACGGGCCGGTCAACCCGCGCGAGGCTGCTTTCCTGGCGCGCGTGCGCATGGCGATGGGGCTCGGCGAGACTTCCGCGCGGGGGCCGGCGGCGGAGGACCCCTACGCGGTGCTGGGACTGTCGGCCGCGGAGAGCGACGAGGCGCTGCGCGCGCGCTGGCGGTCGCTGATGCGCGAGCACCACCCCGACAGCCTCGCGGCGCGGGGGGCGGCGCCGGAGCTGGTCGCGAAGGCGCAGGACCAGGTGGCGAAGATCAACGCCGCCTGGGACCGCATCAAGCGCGAGCGCGGGCTGTGAGGCTGCGCGAGCGGGCGAGCCCCAACCACGACGAACGCAACGGCCCGGTCTCGTTCCTCATCCTGCATTATACCGGGATGAAAACGGCCGGGGCCGCGCTTGACCGGCTGTGCGACAAGGAGGCCGAGGTTTCCTCGCATTATCTGGTCGAGGAAAACGGGACGGTCTGGCAGCTGGTGGATGAGTCGAGGCGGGCCTGGCATGCGGGCCCCTCGTTCTGGCGCGGGGAGACGGCGCTCAATGCGCGCTCCATCGGCATCGAGATCGTCAATCCCGGACATGAGCATGGGTATGTGCCGTTTCCCGACGTTCAGATGCAGGCAGTGGTGGAGCTGTGCCGTGGCATTCTGGCGCGCCATCCGATCGCCGCTCGCGACGTGCTGGCGCATTCCGACATCGCGCCCGACCGCAAGGAGGATCCCGGCGAGTTGTTCGACTGGCAGAGGCTCGCGGCGCAGGGGATCGGCGTTTGGCCGCGTGAGGAGTGCCAGCCCGTGGATCCGCAATCCGTGCGTGGCACGCTTGCGGCCATCGGCTACCGCACCGACCTCGCCCTGCCTACGCTGCTGCGCGCCTTCCAGCGCCATTGGCGGCAGGAGGCGGTGACCGGCGAGGCGGACGCCCAGACGCGCGCGCGCCTCGCCGCGGTGCGGGCGGCGATGCAGACGGGGTGATGACGCAAGCGAGACCAGAGCCGATCCCACGAGAGCCTGTCCCACAGGAGCTTATCGGCGGCCGCAACCTGCTGATCGGCACGCGCTTCGTGCGCAGCATCGGCCAGGGGCTGATGGCGGTGGCGTTCACGCTGCAGTTGCACGCGCTGGGCTGGTCGGCGGCGGCAATCGGAACGTTGCTGGCGGCCGCGCTCGGCGGCGGCGTGGTGCTAACCGGGCTCTCGGGCCCGCTCTCGGACCGGCTCGGCAGGCGCGCACTGCTGGTCGGTTTCGAGGTGGCGCACGCGATCACCGCAGTGCTTGCCGCGTGGCATCCCTCGGTAGCGGTGCTGGCGCTGGCCGCCTTCGTTGGCCAGTACGGGCGCGGGGCGAACGGCGTCGCCGGGCCGTTCGGGCCGGTGGAACAGTCCTGGCTCGCGGCCCTCGGCGGGCAGGAGGAGGGTGGGCAGACCTTCAGCCTCAACGCGGCGATGGGCTTTCTTGGCATGGGCATTGGCTCGCTGCTGGCGATGCTGCCGGCGGGCTGGGACATCGCGGCGCAGGGGCAGTTCCTGGTGGTGGCCGCCGGAGCGGTGATCAGCGCCCTGCTGCTGCTGCCGATTCCCGACCCGGAACTGCCGGTGCAACCGGCCGCGCCCTCCGCGGAGGTGCACCGGGAAAACCGGATGCTGGCGAAGCTAGCGCTTGCCAACGCGCTGCAGGGAGCGGGGATCGGGCTTTCGGGACCGCTGCTCGCCTACTGGTTCGCTGTGCGGTTCGGCGCGACGCCGGAGGAGATCGGGCCGGTGATGGCGGCGAGTTTCGTCGCGACGGCGGGGATCACGTTTCTCACCGGCACTCTCGCGGCGCGCTTCGGCCTGGTGCGCACCGTGGTGGCAAGCCGCGTGCTGGGTCTCCTGATGCTGCTCGCCCTGCCGTTCTCGCCGAATTTCCTGGTCGCGGCGGCGCTTTACCTGGCGCGCTCGCTGTTCAACCGCGGCACGGTCGGCGCGCGCAGCGCCTTCACCATGGGCCTCGTGCGGGCGGAGCGGCGCGGCTTCGCGGCCTCGGTCAACGCGATCTCGGTACAGGTGCCGCGAGCGCTTGGGCCAATTCTTGCCGGAATCCTGTTCGATACGGGGGCGTTCGCGCTGCCGTTCCTGATCGCGGCGGCGCTGCAGGGCGGATATATTTTCGTTTTTGGTCTCGGCTTTCGCGACGAGCCTGCTGCCCGCGCGGGTTGAAAGCGGCCTGCAAGCCGGGGCGGGGCCAAAGCCGCCAGCCGGTCGTTCCGTTCGCGGCCGCAAACCATCCTGCGTGGAGATCGCGTGCGCCTGCTCGTCATCGAGGACAATGTCCGGCTCGCCAGCCTGATCGCGCGGCACCTGCATGAGGCAGGGCTGACCGTTGACAGTGTGGCCAGCATCGCCGAGGCGGAGGCGGCGCTCGCGGTCGCCTCGTTCGACGTGATTCTGCTCGACCTCTCGCTGCCCGACGGCGACGGCCAGACGCTGCTGGCGCGGATGCGCGCGCGTGGCGCCAACGTGCCGGTGCTGGTGATCACCGCGCGCGGCGCCGTGGATGCGCGGGTGAGGGCGCTCGACGCGGGGGCGGACGATTACCTGGTCAAGCCTTTCTCGGTCGAGGAACTGCTGGCCCGCATCCGCGCCGTGCGCCGGCGCGCGCCGACGCTGGCGCCCAAACGGCTCGTTGCGGGCCGTGCCAGCCTCGATGCCGAGGCAGGCGAGCTCGAGGTCGGCGGCGAGAAGGTGGAGCTGCCGCGGCGCGAGCTCGCGGTGCTGGCAGCGCTGCTCGCGCGCAAGGGACACGTGCTGCGGCGCGAGGCGCTGGAGCAGGCGGTCTATTCCTTCGACGACGCGGTGACGCCCAACGCGGTCGAGGCCGTGGTCTCGCGCCTGCGCCGCCGGCTCGCAACGACGGATGCCGGGATCGAGATCACCGCCCTGCGCGGCATCGGCTATATCCTTACGGAAACGACATGACCGGACGCACCCGCCGGCCGATCGGGCTCGGCACCAGCCTGCTGCTGCGCATGGCGGTCGCCAGCGTCTTCGCCGCCATCGCGCTGCTGCTCTTCTTCACCCTCCGCTACGGGCTCGACACCGCCTATCTGCGCGAGAACGCGCTGCGCAAGCAGGCGGAAGCAGTCGCACAGGCGATCTGGAACCACCGCGATCCCGCTCGTCTCGCGCCCTACCAGAACTATCCCGCCAACTACGCTTTCCGCGTGTTCAACCGGCGCGTGCTGTCGCGCCAGCAGCTGCTCGCGGAGGCCAATGCTTCGCTGCTGCCGTCGCCGGAACGGCCGAACCCGGCGCATCCGGAAGAGACCGCGAGCGAGCTCACGGAATCCTTCGACGCCCTGCCGCGCCCGCATGGAACCGGGCCGCGCGCCTGGCTGCTGACCGACCGGGTCGTGCGCGGGCGGCGCAAGCTGTGGGTGCAGGTCCTGATGCGCGGCGACCCCGCGGGGCTCGCGTTCGGCGTCATCGGCGACGAGATCAAGGACCATGTGGCGCTGCCGCTCGGCGTGCTGCTGCCGGCGCTGATGCTGGCGATGTACTTCGCCATCCGCTCGACCGTGGCTGAGTTGCGCCGCACCGCGGACGCGGCGCTGCGCATCGGCGAGGCGGCAGCCTCCGGCGAGCGCATGCAGCGGCTCGCGGTACCGGTGGGGCCGCGCGAGGTCGTCGATCTCGCGACCGCGATGAACACGATGCTGTCGGCGATCGCGCGCGCCATCGCGACACTCGAGGCGTTCACCGCCGATGTCGCGCACGAGCTGCGCACGCCGCTCGCGGTGCTGCGGCTGGAGGCGGACGCGCTGCCGCGCGGGGCGCGGCGGGCGCAGATCGCGGCAGAGATCGACCGGCTCGCGACACTGGTCGACGAGCTGCTGAAATTCGCGCAGAGCCAGGCGGCAAGCACGCGCGGGCCGGTGGATCTCGCGGCGGTCGCGCGACGCGTGTGCGAGGAGGCGGCGCCGGCCGCGGTCGCGCGGCACCAGACCATCGGCCTCGATGCCGGCACGCCGGGTGCCGAGATCGAGGGCAACCCGGCGCTGATCGAGATCGCGGTGCGCAACATCGTCGCCAACGCGCTCAGCCACACGCGCGAGGGCACGCATGTCGAGGTGCGCGTCGAGGACGGGCGGCGCGTTATCGTCGAGGACGATGGCGACGGGCCGGGGGCGGAACCCGACGGGCTGTTCGAGCGATTCCGCCGCGGCGAGGGAAGCCAGGGGGCGGGCATCGGGCTGGCGCTGGTGCGGCGCGTTGCGGATCTGCACGCGGGCTCCGTGCGGCTGCTGCCGCGCCCGGGCGGGGGCACGATCTGCCAGCTGGAACTCGCGGCAAGCGCGCCGCTCTGACGTTCCACCGCTTCGTCCCGG
>JAJYFW010000186.1 GCA_021785335.1 Pseudomonadota bacterium | reverse complement strand
CCACATGGCGCGCGACGGCGGCACGCGGTTCCTGGTGGTGACGCACCACCCGATGACGATGGCGCGGATGGACCGGCTCTACGGGGTGACGATGCAGGAACGCGGCGTTTCCCGCCTGCTCTCTGTCGACCTCGCCCGCGCCGCCGCGATGGCGGAGGCGACGCCGCTCGCGGCCGAGTAGCGCCCGACCGGATATTACCGGGTATCGTCTCTGTTGCGCAGCATCGACGGCACCACAGGACAGGATGCTGCCTCGGGGCAGGAATGACGCTTGTCGAACAGCGGCGAGATGCACCGCCTGGCGCGCCGCACGCCCTGATTGACCCCGCGCCGCATCTGGCGCGATGAAAGCCGATGTTCGCGTTCTTCGAGCGCCTGCTGGAGCCAACCGCGGTCGACCCCTCGGCACCGCCACCGACGATCGATTCCCCGCGCGCGCTCAGCGGCTTCTACTGGCACTTCATGCGCCAGGCGCGAGGGCTGATCGCGGCGCTCGTCGTCGCCGGCGGCACGGTGGCGCTGCTCGACCTGCTGATACCGGTCTTCATCGGCCGCATTGTCGCCCTGGTCACCGCGCGCGGCACCGCAATTCTGGACGCCTGGCCGCAGCTGCTCGGCATGGCCGCGGTGCTCCTCGCGCTGCGGCCGGCAACGATCCTGGCGCAGAGCCTGATCATGGAACAGGCGATCGCGCCGGGCTTGTCCAACCTCATCCGCTGGCAGAACCACTGGCACGTGGTCCGCCAGGGATGGACCTTCTTCCAGAACGATTTCGCCGGCCGCATTGCCAACCGGGTGATGCAGACCGGGCCCAGCCTGCGGGATTCCGTCGTCCAATCGATCGTCGCGGTCTGGTACATCATCGTCTATGGCGGCTCGGCGATGCTGCTGCTGGCGGACGCGGATATCCGGCTCGCGCTGCCCATCGCCGGCTGGTTCACGATCTACGCCGCTCTGCTGCGCCATTTCGTGCCGCGCATGCGCGAGCGTTCGCGCGCCGTCTCGGAGGTCCGTTCGGGTCTCACCGGCCGGATCGTCGATTCCTACACCAACATCCTGACCGTGAAGCTGTTCGCCCGGGCCACGGACGAGGACGCGTTCGTACGCGAGGCGCTCGATGCGCACACGGCGGCGTTCCGCCGCCAGCTGCGCATGATCACCACGTTCCGCGTCACGCTCTCGCTCGCCAATACGGTGATGGTGACCGGCACCGGCGCGGCGGCGATCATGCTCTTCGCCGCCGGAAGGATCCCGCTCGCCACCGTGGCAACCGCGCTGCCGCTCGCCTGGCAGATCGCCAACATCGCCGGCTGGGTGGCCCAGAACGTCACCACCATCTTCGAGAATGTCGGTATCGTTCAGGACGGCATGCGCTCCACCGCCGTCCCGCGCCGCCATCCGGACGCGCCGGGCGCCGCGCCGCTCGCGGTGACACAGGGTGAGATCCGTTTCGAGCGCATCAGCTTCGGCTACGGCACGGAGCGCGGCGTGCTGCACGACCTCTCGCTCACCGTCGCGCCCGGCGAGCGCGTGGGCCTCGTCGGCCATTCCGGTGCCGGTAAATCGACCCTGGTCAACCTCCTGCTCGGCTTCTACGCGCCGGAGGCCGGCCGCATCCTGGTCGACGGGCAGGACGTCGCCGGAGTCACGCAGGAGAGCCTGCGTGCCGCAATCGCAATGGTGACCCAGGACACCTCGCTGCTGCACCGCTCGATCCGCGACAACATCCGCTACGGCAGGCCCGATGCGAGCGAGGCGGAGATGCGTCGCGCCGCGGAACGGGCGGAAGCCGGCGATTTCATCGCCACGCTCGAGGATTGGGAGGGACGCCGCGGCTACGACGCCCAGGTAGGCGAACGCGGCGTGAAACTCTCCGGCGGCCAGCGCCAGCGCATCGCGCTCGCCCGCGTCATCCTGCGCGACGCGCCGATCCTGGTCCTGGACGAAGCGACCAGCGCACTCGATTCCGAGGTCGAGGCGGCGATCCAGTCCCAGCTCGAACAGCTGATGCGAGGGCGCACGGTGATCGCGATCGCACACCGGCTGTCCACCATCGCGCGCATGGACCGTCTCGTGGTGCTGGAACAAGGGCGCATCGTCGAAGAGGGAACACATGCCGAGCTGCTGCGCGTCGGCGGCGCTTATGCGCGCATGTGGCGCCGGCAGTCCGGAGGCTTTCTGGAAGCGGCTGAGTAGGACGCCGCCAGAGGCCCGCGACGGGGGCTGGGAAACGCCCGGCGCGTCCGGCAGAGTCCCGCCATGACGCTGCGCTCGCGCATCACCGTGGACGGCATGGACCGCGCGCCACACCGCGGCTTCCTGCGCGCTATCGGCCTTTCCGACGAGGATCTGCGGAAACCGTTCGTCGGCGTGGTGAGCACCGAGTCGGAGGTCACGCCCTGCACCATGGGTCTCGCCGCCCAGGCGGAGGCGGCCAAGCGCGGCGTCACGGAGGCGGGCGGGCGCGGCTTCTCCTTCACCACCATCGCTGTCTCCGACGGCATCAGCATGAACCATGCCGGCATGCGCTACTCGCTGGTGAGCCGGGAGATCATCGCCGATTCCATCGAGACGGTGGCGGAGGCGCATCGCTACGACGCGCTGCTCGGCGTCGCCGGCTGCGACAAGACGCTGCCGGGGGTGATGATGGCGCTGGTGCGCTGCAACCTGCCTTCGGTCTTCCTCTACGGCGGCAGCGCCGACACCGGTACCTACAAGGGTCGCGACATCTCGATGCTCGACGCCTACGAGGCAGTGGGCGGCGTGCTGGCGGGCACCGTCGGGGAGGCCGAACTCGCGGTCATGGAACGTTGCGCCCTGCCCTCGATCGGCGCCTGCGCCGGTCAGTTCACCGCCAACACGATGGCGATGGCATCCGAGGCGCTGGGCATCGCGCCGTCAGGCAGCACCATGCTGCCGGCGACCAGCAAGGCGCGCGCCGGCATCGCCGTGGAGGCAGGACGGACGCTGATGACCATTCTGCGCCGCGGCGGCCCGTTGCCGCGCGAGCTGATCAGCCGGGAGTCGCTTGCCAACGCGGCTGCACTGGTCGCGGCGACCGGCGGCTCCACCAATGCGGGGCTGCACCTGCCCGCGATCGCGCACGAGGCCGGCATCCGGTTCACGCTCGCCGATGTCGCGGGGGTGTTCCACCGCACGCCGGTCATCGGCGACCTGCGTCCCGGCGGGCGTTTCCACGCCAAGGACGTGCACGCGGTCGGCGGCTGCGCGGTCCTGATCCGCGAGCTGATCCGCGGCGGCTTCATGGATGGGCGCTGCCCCACGGTCGCCGGCGTCTCGCTCGCGGACGCGGTCGCTGGCGCGCCGGAACCCGATGGCGCCGTGGTGCGGCGCTGCGAGGATGCGCTGAGCCCGACCGGCGGGCTCGTGGTGCTGCGCGGCACGCTGTGCCCGGATGGCGCGCTGCTGAAAGTGGCAGGCCTCAGGCGGCTCGCCTTCCGCGGCCCCGCGCGCGTGTTCGAGAGCGAGGAAGCCTGCGCCGGGGTGGTGCGCGCGCGCGCCTACCAGGCCGGCGAAGTGTTGGTAATCCGCAACGAAGGCCCGATCGGCGGGCCGGGCATGCGCGAGATGCTGGGCGTGACGGCGCTGATCTACGGTCAGGGCATGGGCGAGCAGGTGGCGCTGCTGACCGATGGCCGCTTCTCCGGCGCCACGCGAGGCATGTGCATCGGCTACGCCGGGCCGGAAGCCGCGCGAGGCGGCCCGCTGGCGCTGCTGCGCGACGGCGACATCATCGACATCGACGCCACCGCGGCGCGCATCGACCTGCTGGTGCCGCCGGAGGAAATCGCCGCGCGCCAGGCTGTCTGGAAGCCCGCACCGCGGCGCCTCTCGGGCGTGCTCGCGAAATACGCTTCCGGTGTCGGCCCAGCCCATCTTGGTGCGGTGACGCATCCAGGTCCGGTCGCGTGACGGCGGACCCGCGCGTCACCGAGCTCACCGCGACCCGCACGGTCGCGATCTCGACCGCGTGGAACCTGTTCGGGCGCATCTTCCCGCTGCTGATCGCGATCGCGGCCACGCCGCTGCTGCTGCACGCGATGGGCATCACCCGCTGGGGCATCTTCTCCCTGGCACTCGCGCTGATCAGCACCTTCACCATCTTCGACGTCGGCCTGGCTCGCGCGCTCACGCGCACCATTGCGCATGCCATCGCACATGGCGAGGACGCAGCGGCGGCGGACGCGACCAAGACCGGGCTCGTCGTCCTTGCCGGTCTCGGCGTCGTGTTCGCCGTGCTGGTTGCGCTCGGGCTGCACGTCTATGTCCGCCACGCGCTGAAGCTTCCCGCGGCGCTGCGCCACGAGGTGATGACGGCGCTCGACGTGCTCTGCGTCGCCCTGCCCCTCGTCGTCGTCAATGGCGCGCTCTGGGGAGTGCTTTCCGCCTATCAGCGCGTCGGCGCCTACGCCGTCATCAACCTGCCGATCCTTGCTCTCTATTATCTCGGCCCGCTCGCGACCCTCGCGATCTGGCATAGCCTGGTGCCGGTGATGGCGGTGCAGGTGTTCTGCCGCGCGCTGATGACGGTCGTGCTGTGGTCGCTGACGCGGCGCGTCATGCCCTCGCTCGCCTCCGCGCGCGTTTCCTTCCGCGCGATCCGTCCGGTGCTGCGCCTCGGGGGCTGGATGATGATCTCCAACCTCGCCTGGCCCGCGCTCCTCTATCTCGATCGTTTCGTTATCGCATCTGTTCTCTCGGCTGCGGCCACTGCCTGGTACGCGACGCCATTCGACGTCATCTTCCGCTTTACCGCGATCCCGCAGGCGGTCATGGCCGCGGCCTTTCCGGCAATGACGACCGCGCATCGCGCCTCCCCCCCGCGCGCAGCGCTGCTCTACCGCCGCACCTTGCTCGCGGTGGGTGGCATGGTGCTGCCAGCGGCTCTCGTCGTGGTCGCCCTGGCGGGGCCCTTGCTGCGCCTCTGGCTCGGCGCGCCCTTTGCGCTGCATGCGGCGCCAGTGCTGCGCCTTCTCGGCTTCGGCGTCCTGTTCTACAGCCTCGACATCGTCGCCGACGGGC
>JAJYFW010000185.1 GCA_021785335.1 Pseudomonadota bacterium | reverse complement strand
GCGGTCGGTCTGGCAGGCGACGACGATGCCGGTGGGCACGTGGGTGATGCGGATCGCGCTCTCGGTCTTGTTGACGTGCTGGCCGCCGGCGCCGGAGGCGCGGAACGTGTCGACCTTGAGGTCGCTATCGTTGATCGCGATCTCGATCGTATCGTCGACCACGGGGTAGACCCAGACGCTGGCGAAGCTGGTCTGGCGGCGGGCGGCGGCGTCAAAGGGCGAGTTGCGCACGAGGCGGTGCACGCCCGCCTCGGTCTTCAGCCAGCCATAGGCGGAATCGCCCGAGATGCGCAGTGTCGCGGACTTGATGCCCGCCTGCACGCCCTCGCTCATTTCCATGACCTCGACCTTGTAGCCGTGCTGCTCGGCCCAGCGCGTGTACATGCGCATCAGCATCTCGGCCCAGTCCTGCGCCTCGGTGCCGCCGGCACCGGCGTTGATCTCGAGGTAGCAGTCGCGGCCGTCGGCTTCGCCGGAAAGCAGGCTCTCGGTCTCGCGGCGGGCGGCCTCGGCGGCGGTGGCGCGCAGCGAGGCGGTGGCCTCCGCTGCCATCGCGGTATCGCTGTCAGCCTCGGCGAGCTCGATGAGTTCGCGCGCGTCGGCGAGTTCGCGTTCGATGCGCTGGACGGCCTCGGTCTGGGTCGCGAGCCTGGTGCGCTCGCGCATCAGCTTCTGGGCGCGGGCGGCGTCGTTCCAGAGGGCGGGGTTTTCGGCCTCGGCGTTCAGTTCCGCGAGGCGGCGGAGGGCGGCATCCCAGTCAAAGATGCCTCCTCAGCAGTGCCAGCGACTGCTCGACGGAGGTGGCAAGCTGATCGGATTCGGTGGACATGCGGGGTCAATAGAGTCCGCCGAGCGGCTTGTCCACGGCGCTGGGCTGGGCGTTGGGATTGGCTGGGTTGGTCGCCGCGGTGTCGTTCGCGGCCGTGCCGCCGCTGTCGAGCGGGCCGGAGGCGCCGGGTACCTGGCCGGGCTTGAACGCGTCGAGCGCCGGGCCAAAGCGGGTCTGCCAGGTCGCGACCTTGACCCCCGGCGGTGGCGTGAAGGTGAGCGTGGGCCGCGTGGCCAGCGCGCCGTGCATGAACTGGCGCCAGATCGGCAGGGCGGCGAGCGCGCCCTGTTCGCCGTAGCCGAGGCTGCGCGGCTGGTCGAAGCCGATCCAGACCACGGTCACGAGGTCCTGCGAGAAGCCGGAGAACCAGGCGTCCACGAAGTTGTTGGTGGTGCCGGTCTTGCCGGCGAGCATGGTTTTGAATTGCGGCTGGGTGCCGGCGCCGGTGCCGTTGATAACGACGCCGTGCATCATCATCACCACCTGGAAGGTGCTCTGCGCGTCGGCGATGCGCGGGCGGTGGTCGACGATGGCGGGCGGCTGCGTGGGGTCGGTGCAGCCTTGGCACGACAGGCCGGGGGCGCGGTAGATCACCTTGCCGTTGCGGTTGCGCACGCTGTCGATGAAGTGCGGTGTCACCTTGATGCCGAGAGTGTCGAGCGAGGCGTAGGCACCGGCCTCGCGCAGCACCGTGGTGTCGATGGCGCCGAGGGCGGCGGGGAGCAGCAGCGGCAGCTTCTTCGCCATGCCGAACGCCTCCGCGACCTTCGCCACGCTCTGCATGCCCAGGTGGTCGGCGAGGCGGACGGTGACGAGGTTGAGCGACTGGCCGATCGCCGTGTGCAGGGAGGTCGGGCCGTTGAAGTGGCGCTCGTAGTTGCCCGGCCGCCACTTGCCGGCGGCGCCGAGGTTGAGGACGAAGGGCGCGTCGAGGAAACGCTGCGAGGGCGAAATGTCGCGCTCCATCGCCGTGAGGTAGACCATCGGCTTGAAGCTGGAGCCCGGCTGGCGCTGCGCCTGGGTGGCGCGGTCGTATTGGCTGACGGCGAAGCTCCAGCCGCCGGACATGGCGAGCACGCGCCCGGTCGCGGGGTCCAGCGCCAGGATGGCGCCCGAAACGCTCGGGATCTGGCGCAGCGCCACGCTGAGCGGCTTGCCGTGGGCGGCGGGTGCGACCTTGAGCATGACGAGGTCGCCGGGGACGACGACGTCCGCGAGCCTGGCCGGCGGCGGGCCGAGATTGCCGGCGGCATCCTCGTGCCGCGCCCAGCCGAGCGAGGAGAACGGCAGTTGCGCGGTCACCGGCTTGCCGCCCTGGAGGAGGCCGATCGTGGCGGTGGCCGGCGTCTCCGCGACGACGAGGCCGAGCTGCCAGCGGTGCAGCATGCCGGGCGGCGCCGGCTGATGCGCCAGCGTCTTCGACCAGGCGGCCGTCGCCCAGGTGCCGGCGGGGGCGGTGACGTGGCCGGCGGGGCCGCGCCAGGTGGGATGGCGGCGGTCGTAGGCGAGCAGCCCGTCGTGCAGCGCCCGGTCGGCGAGCACCTGCAGCCGCGGGTCGAGCGTGGTGTGGACGGTGAGACCGCCGGTCACGGTGCGCGTAAGGCCGAAGCGGGCGACGAGGCGGTTGCGCACTTCGTCGGTGAAGTAGTCGGCGCCGTCGATGGTGCGCGGCTGGGTGTAGGGCACGGGCGCGATCGGGGCCGTCTTCGCGGCCGCGGCCTGCGCGGCGGTGATGGCATGGTTGGCGACCATGCGGTCGAGCACGTAGTTGCGGCGGATCAGCGCCGCCTGGGGGTGCAGGAATGGGTCGTAGTAGCTCGGCGCCTTGGGCAGCGAGGCGAGCATCGCCGCCTCGGGCAGCGTGATCTCCTCGATCGGCTTGTCGAAATAGGCGAGTGCGGCCGCGGCGACGCCATAGGCGCCGTCGCCGAGGTAGATCTGGTTCAGATAGAGTTGGAGGATCTGGTCCTTGGTCAGCACGCGCTGCATGCGCAGTGCCAGGATCGCCTCGCGGATCTTGCGCCGGATCGTCACCTTGTCGGTCAGCAGCATGTTCTTGGCGACCTGCTGCGTGATGGTGGAGGCGCCGATCGGGCGGCGGTTGGTGCCGATATGCATCAGGTCGGTGAACGCGGCGCGCAGGATCGCGGCCGGGTCGATGCCGGGGTTCTGGTAGAAGGTGTGGTCCTCGACCGCGATGAAGGCCTGCTGGACCATCGGCGGGATGTCATTGATGGGCACGTAGATGCGCCGGTGGACGGCGAGCTGGGCCTCGAGCTGGTCGTTGCCGGCGTAGAGCCTGGTCATCAGCTTGGGCTGGTAATGCCGCAGCGTTTCCAGGTTCGGGAGGTTCGCGGTGTCGCGCTCGATCAGGTAGACGCCGACCACGAGCCCGCCGACCAGGACGATGGTGACCACGGTGGCGAGCAGGCGCAGCGGCCAGAACAGGCCGGAGAACAGGGAGAAGCGGCGTTTTCGGCGTGGCTTCTCGCCAGGGCCGGGTTTGCCGGGCCCCGGTTTGCCGGAGGGGGGTTCGCCGGGATTGCGCCCGTTGGGCGGGACCAGACGCGGGCCGGCATGCAGGGGGGAAGCCATGGCGGGCAGTTACACCGGAAGGCAGGGCAAATCCATGGCGGGAACCTTAAGGTCCCCTCGCCTGTGGCGGGCGGCGCCTAGCCCGCGACCGGAGTACCGTTGTCGACCGAGGCGAAATACCTGTCGACCGCGCCCCTGAGCGCCGCGGCAACGATGGCGCGGTGGGCGGGCTGGCGCAGCGCCGCTTCGTCGAGGCGGTTGGACATGAAGCCCATCTCCACCAGCACGCTGGGGATGACGGCCGACTCCAGCACGATGAACCCGGCATGGCGGGCGGGATTGACCAGCAGCGGCACCTTCTGGGCCAGATTCTGAACGACGGCCTGCTGCATCACCGCCGACTCCGTGCGCGTCTCCCGCCGGACCAGGCTCGCCAGGATATTGGCGACATCCGGCGTGGGGGCCTTGTAGTGGCCGCTGGCGAAGCGGTCCGCGGCATTCTCGCTCTGGGCGAGCATGGCGGACTGCGCGTCGGAGGGATGGGTGGCGAGGGTGTAGACGCTGGCACCGCGAACCAAGGGATCCGAGATCGCGTCGGCGTGCATGGAGACGAACAGGGACGCGCCGTTGTGCTGGGCGATGGCGACCCGCTCCTGCAGCGGGATGAAAACGTCGCTCGAGCGGGTCATGCCGACACGATAGCGGCCGGTAGCCTCGAGCTGACGACGCAGTTCCAGCGCCGTGTTGATGGCGATGTATTTCTCGTAAGTGCCGGAGACGCCGATGGCGCCGGGATCCATGCCGCCATGCCCGGGATCGAGCATCACGAGCGGCAGCTTGGAGCGGACGGGGGCGGCGGTGGCGGCCTCGTTGAAGGCGATCGCGGCAAGGGCCGGCAGACCGGCCAGGGCACGCCCCAGGTTGCGGCGGGTCAGCATGATGCCGTTCCTGTCATGAACATACGGTCCTTTTCTACCACAGAGAATCGGAAATTGCACGTTGAACGTTGGTGAACGAGTCGTCATCCCTTCCGGTTCCAATCCAAACCGGCGATCCCGGGGTGTCTCGGGACGCCGGTGATGCGGCACTTGCGAAGAGATGCTTGCGGGGGGGGCCGGTTTCCGTCATGGTCTTTCCCGTCGTGCGACGCCGTCCCGGGAATGCGGCCCTGCTTGTGGGCACTCCCCTGTCGGCTGCGGCGCTCGACAGGCGATGCGGCCGGTTCGCGGTCCCGGGCAGCCCCAGAGGCGCCGGACCAGACGGCCGGGGACCCGCACGATACGGAGTACCGTTCCTGGCCACCTGCCACGGAGCCGTACTCGCAACCTGACGAGAGTATGGGGTCCATGCCCGCGTTCCAACCCGTATCCAGTAGCCAGGCGGCGGGCGACAAGCCCGCCCTCGAGGCGCTGGGCCAATTCCATCGCCGGCGGCGCGCTGATCGCGCGGCCTGGCCGGCCCACCGGAGATTCGCTTCGAATGACCAAACGTATCCTGATCGACTCCACCCACGCGGAAGAGACGCGGGTGGTGCTTCTCGACGGCCACAAGGTTGAGGATTACGACGTCGAGACCGCGAGCAAGCGGCAGCTCAAGGGCAATATCTATCTCGCCAAGGTCGTCCGCGTAGAGCCGAGCCTGCAGGCCGCCTTCATCGAGTATGGCGGCGGGCGGCACGGGTTCCTCGCGTTCGG
>JAJYFW010000184.1 GCA_021785335.1 Pseudomonadota bacterium | reverse complement strand
GATACGGGCAGCGTCACCGCCCCGCGCGTGCTGCAGGCGAGCAACGCGCAGAGGCCGGGCGTGCAAGGCGATGCCGGCGCGTCCGGCACGGTGCCGCTCGTCGTCTACGAGTTGGCGACACCGGTGCTGACCGGCGGGCAGCGCGAGACCATTCTGCCGGGCGGCGAGGCGATGTCCGACACGCGCAACAATCTCTTCGCCTGCTGCGTTGAGGAGGGTGGGCGCCTGGTCACGGGCGGCATGGCGCCGCTGACGCAGATCGGCGCGGCGCGCTGGCTGCCGGCGCTGCTGGCAAGGCGGCTGGGGCGCATCTTCCCGCAGCTTGCGCCGGCGCGGTTCGAGTTCGTGTGGTCCGGCCGGGCGTCGCTGACGCCGGATTTCCTGCCGCGCCTGTTCGAGCCAGCGCCCGGGTGGGTCGCGCCGATCACGTGCAATGGCCGCGGCGTGGCGCTCTCGACCGCGCTTGGCGCGCGCGTGGGGCGCTGGCTGGCGACGGATGACGCGGCGGAACTGCCGCTGCCGCGCGCCGCTCCGCGCGCGATCCCGATGCACCCGATCGCGGCGCGTGTTCCGCAATGGCTGCTGCCGCTCGGCATGCTGGCGGACGCGCGGGCCGAGTGGCGCGCGCCGGGCGGCGGGGCGGGACCGCGGTGATGCAGTGGGTGATCAGAAAGGGTTGGCGGTGGCTGTGTCGGCGCGCCGATACGGCTAACCTGGGGCGTCGCGGGGCAGTGCGTTGTCCCGCCCCAGCCAGAGCCGAAGGCATGCCATGAAGTTTCCGTTCCGCCGTCCCCGCATTCCCGTCCTCGTCCTGCACGGGATGATTGCGCGGCGCGGTGCCATCCATATCGGCGCCTACGAGAAACCGATCGCGCGGGCGGCGGCGATGGCCAAGCGCTGCGGCCATCTCGTGCTCGACATCGACAGTCCCGGCGGCTCGCCGGTGCAGTCCGATCTCGTCGCCGGCGCGTTGCGGAGCGCGGCAGAGAAGGACGGGTTTCGCATCCATGCCGCGATCGCCGATCTCGGTGCTTCCGGCGGCTACTGGATCGCCTGCGCCGCGGACCGGATCCTGGCGAACCCGATGAGCATCGTGGGCTCCATCGGGGTTATCGGCGGCGGGTTCGGCTTTCCGGAGGCGATCGCACGGCTGGGCATCGAGCGGCGTGTCTACAAGGCGGGCGCCAACAAGCAGCGGCTTGATCCGTTCCTGCCGGAGCGGCCAGAGGACGTGGAATTCACCCAAGCGCTGATGACGGACATCCACCAGGGGTTCATCGCCTGGGTGAAGCGGCGGCGCGGTTTCGCTCTGAAAGAGGGGGCGCTGAAGGGCGGCGAAGAACTGTTCGACGGCGGCTACATGCTGGGGGCGCGCGCGGTGGAGGTGGGGCTCGCGGACGGTCTTGGCGATGTCGCCTCGCTGGTGCGCGAGCTGGGCGGCGAGAAGGCGCGGGCGGTGCGCTTCGGTCCCCGCCGCGGCTGGCTCGGGCGGATTCCCGGCTTCGCCTTCGACGCGCTGGCCGAGCGCGCAGCCGAAACCCGCTTTCCGACGTTGGGCTGATGCGCGCGCAGGAGGCCGTCGCCGGGCTCTGGTCGCCCGCGGGAGGCGATCCGGCGGCGCTTGGGCAACTCGCGCTGACGGGCGCGGAGCCGGCGCTGCCGTCCTCGTTCCGGCTTGGCACCGTTGCCCAGGCGGCGATCGCGGCGAGCGGGCTGGCTGCGGCGGAGCTGCGCCATGCGGCCGGGTTTCCGCGTCAGCGTGTCGCGGTGGGCATGCGCGATGCCGCGATCGAGTTCCTGAGCGAACGGCATCTGCGTGTCGATGGCGCTGCGCCGCCGCCAGGCGACCCGCTCATGGGGCTTTACCGCACGCGCGACGGGTATGCACGCATCCACACCAATTTTGCGCATCACCGCGCGCGCGTGCTCGCGCTGCTCGGCTGCGAGCCGACGCGCGAGGCGGTGGCGGCCGCGCTGGCCGGGCGTGATGCCGTCGCCTTCGAGACCGAGGCGCATGCCGCGGGCGCCGTCGTGACGGCGCTGCGCGATGCCGCGACCTGGGCGGCGCATCCGCAGGCGGAGGCGCTCGCGGCACTGCCGGTGCTGACCGTCGAGCGGATCGGCGAGGCATCACCGCGACCGCTGCCGCGCGGGGCGCGACCGCTTGGGGGCATCACGGTCGTCGATCTCACGCGCGTCATTGCGGGGCCCGTGGCCGGTCGCACGCTTGCGGCGCATGGCGCCGACGTACGGCTGATTACCGCGCCCGCGCTGCCGCAGATCGATTCATTGCTGCACGACACCGCGCGCGGCAAGCGTGTGGTCAGCACGGATCTCGCCACGGCGGAGGGGCGCGAGCGGCTGGGAACACTGATCAGCGGCGCGGACATCGTGTTCCAGGGATTTCGGCCGGGCGCGCTCGACCGGCTCGGGTTTTCGCCCATGGAGATCGCGCGGCTGCGCCCGGGTGTTGTCTGCGTCTGGCTCTTTGCCTTCGGGCATGTCGGCCCCTGGGCCGGGCGGCGCGGCTTCGATTCGCTGGTGCAGACGGCGACGGGCTTCAACGCGGAGGAGGGCCGGGCGGCCGGCGGCGGACCACGGGAGTTGCCGTGCCAGGCGCTCGACCACGCGACCGGCTACCTCATGGCCTTCGCGGCCATGATGGCGCGGCTGCGCCAGGCGCGCGAGGGCGGGTCGTGGCTGGTGCGCGCCTCGCTGGCGCAGACGGGCAGCTGGGTGGCAGGGTTCGGCCGGCAGAATGGTTTCGATGCCACACCGTTAACGGCGGAGGAAATCGGCGCCGCCTGCGAGACGCGGGTGACGCCGCGGGGCTCTGTGCGCGCTGTCCGCCACGCGGCGCGGCTGGCCGATACACCAGCCGCCTGGGTGCCGGCGGACTACTGATTGGCCTCGATCAGGCTCAGCAGGCCGCGGAGCAGGGCGGTCGGGTCCGGCGGGCAGCCGGGGATGCGCAGGTCGACCGGCAGCACCTTGTCCACCGCACCGACGCAGACGGGGCTGGCCGCGAAAAGCCCGCAGCCGACGGCGCAATCGCCGGCCGCCACCACGAATTTCGGCGCCGGCATCGCGAGCCAGGTGCGCTCCATGGCCTCGCGCATGTTGAGCGTCACCGGCCCGGTCACCAGCAGCACGTCGGCGTGCCGCGGCGAGGCGACGAAGCGCAGGCCGAAGCGCTCGAGGTCGTAGAAGGCGTTCCCGAGCGCGTTAATTTCGAGCTCGCAGCCGTTGCAGGAGCCGGCATCCAGCTCGCGGATCGCGAGGCTGCGTCCGAGGCGTCGCCGCGTGGCTGAACCAAGTTCCAGGCCCAGGGCGCGCAGCGTCGCGGTGGCTTCCTCGTCCGCGGCCGGGGCGGGTTCGGTGAGGGGGGTGAGCAGGCCGTGCCATAGAAGTTTCGACATCGTTCCTATCCGTCGTGTCCGGAATAGGCGCAGTTGAAGGATTTGTTGCAGAGCGGGAAGTCGGCGACGATGTTGTTTTCAATCGCGGCTTCCAGCAACGGCCACTGGAACCAAGAGGGGTCGCGGAAATGGCAGGCGGCGACACGACCGTCCGGCCCGAGGCGCAGCCAGAGGAAGACGTCGCCGCGGAAACTCTCGACCAGCGCCGCGCCCTCGCCTGCACGCGCGGGCAGCGGGACGGGCGACTGCCATGGCGCGGTGGGAAGGCGCTGCAGTGCCTGGGCGATCAGGGTCATGCTCTGCTCGACCTCCCGGATGCGTACCCAGACGCGGGCGTTGACGTCGCCCGCCCCCAGCACCGGCACGTCGAACGCGAGCGCGTCGTAGCCGCCATAGGCGCCCCAGCGCCGCGCGTCGAAGTCCCGCCCCGCGGCGCGACCGATGAAGCCGCCGGCGGCAAACTTACGTGCCCAGGCCGTGTGCACGATGCCGGTGCCGACGGTGCGGTCTTGCAACGAGTTGGTCTCGTCGTAGGTCTTGACGAGCCTCGGCAATTGGCGATGCAGGGTCGCCAGCAACGCCTCGACCGCGGCCACGCCGTCCGGCGCGATGTCGCGCGCGACGCCGCCGGGCACGATCGCGTCCATCATCAGCCGGTGGCCGAATGCCACCTTGCTCGCCCGCAGCACGCGCTCGCGCAGCGCGCCGAAATGCGCGAGCAGGACCGCGAAGGCGGCGTCGTTGCAGATCGCCCCGATGTCGCCGAGATGGTTGGCGAGCCGCTCCAGTTCCGCCATCACGATGCGCAGCCATTGCGCCCGCGCGGGCGGCGCAATCCCGGCCGCCTGCTCGGCGGCCAGCGCGAAGGCGAACGCAAAGGCGACCGTGGCGTCGCCGCTGACGCGCCCGGCGAGGCGTGCGGCGTGCATGGGGTCGGCGCCGCGCATCAGGCCCGCCGTGCCCTTGTGGGTGTAGCCGAGGCGCTGCTCCAGCCGCACCACGGTCTCGCCATGCGCGGTGAAGCGGAAATGTCCGGGCTCGATGATGCCGGCATGAACGGGTCCCACGGGAATCTGGTGCAGCCCCTCGCCCTCGACGGGAAGGAACTCATAAACGCTACCTGTGCCGCCGGCCCAGCGGCCGTGGTCGAGCCATGGCCGCCGGTCCGGGATTCCCTCGGCGACGAGCCCCGTGAGATCCTGGATCGCGCGCTCCAGTCGCAGCGCCGGGGCGTGGTCTCGCCCGAGCGATGGAAACCGGCCATCCGTTGCGGTGAGGGAAAGGATTGCCGCCGTCGCGCCCTCGCGCAGTGCCGCGTGCATAGCCCCGTCCTCGGCCCAAAGCGAGACGAGGTCCAGCGTCCCCGCCGCAAGCAGGTCGCCGAGTTCCCCCCAGGTGGCCGCATCCACCGCGACGCGCGGCCAGCGCGCCGGCTGCGCCGTGCCGATGAGCGCCGGGAGCACGCCCTGCGTCATCCTAGCGACCGGGCCACGTTCTGGAACCAGGTCACGATCATCGGCGGCAGGTAGATGCCGGCGATCAGCACCAACGCCAGGTGCATCACGATCGGCACGTAGGTGGTGTGCACCGGCCGCACCTGTCCCTTCGGTGCGCCGAAAACCACCTGCTGCAGGCGCAGGATCAGCG
>JAJYFW010000183.1 GCA_021785335.1 Pseudomonadota bacterium | reverse complement strand
TCCCGATCAGCGCCGCCCCGCCGGAGGCCTGACCGCCCGCCCCTGCCCGCGCCGCCGCCCGGTCACTCCCGGGCGAGCAGCCGGTCGTTGACGAACCGCGCGATCCGCCGGCCCGGCCGGTTGCGCTTCTCGCGCGCGTAGCGCTCGCGCAGCGCCTGCTCGCGATAGGCGTCGCGCACCCAGTCGAGAAACGCCATCCCGCCGCCCTCCTCCTCGTACATGTCGAGGAAGGCGTCCAGGATCCCGGTGTTCGACTGCCGTATATGGCCAAAGCGCAGGCTGAGCTGCCGCCGCGCCTCCGCCACGCTGCCGCCCTCGATCAGCACGAACAACGCACTCGCGATCCCCGCCCGGTCGGCGCCGGACTTGCAGTGCACCAGCGCCGGCCGCCGCATCGTGCGGATGATCTCGGCCAGCCGCAGGATGCGGTCGCGATGCGGCGCGCCGCGCGATTCCAGCGCCATGTCGTAGAAATCGAGCCCGAGCCGCCGCGCCGCCTCGCGCGAGAGCGCGTCCGATCCGTTGCGGCACTCGCCGCGCAGGTTGATCAGCGTGTTGATCCCGACCAGCCGGCGGAATTTCGCCAGCTGGAACGGCACCGGATGGTTCGATCGATACAGCGCGCCCGGCTTCACCGGAGCGAAATTGGTCCAGCCCAGCCGCAGCACGGCATGGTCGACGAACAGCGCGTCGATCCAGGCATTGCGCCGCCCCGCCGGGGTCGACAGGTCGCCGCGATAAATCGTGTCCATGCCGGCTGACTAGCAGGTATTCTCTGCCCATGCGACTCGCCCTGCCCGCCCTCGCGGCGCCGCTGCTGCTCGCCGCCTGCGCCACCTCGCGCTTCGCCGGATACGGCACCCCGACCACGCTCACCTGCGTGCCCTATGCCCGCGCCGTCTCCGGCATCGAGCTCACCGGCGACGCCTGGCGCTGGTGGGACGAGGCCGATGGGCTCTACCCCCGCGCGCACCATCCCGTCCCCGGCGCCGTGCTGGTCTTCCGCCGCCACGGCGCGATGACCGCGGGCCATGTCGCCGTCGTCACCCGCGTGCTCGGCCCGCGCGAGATCCTCGTCACCCAGGCCAACTGGCTGCCCGGCCGCCTCCAGCGCGCCACCCCGGTGCTGGACGTCTCGCCCGCGAACGACTGGACCTCGGTGCGCGTCTGGTACGCGCCCGATCACGAGCCCGGCCGCACGATCTATCCCACCGACGGCTTCATCCTCCCCGCCCGCCCAAGGCTGGCAACCGTGCCCGCCACCCGCTAATGCTCTGCGCTCGTTCCGGCCGATCCGGCCGGGCGCCAACCGCCGAGGAGCGAGAATGCTGCGCAATGCGCTGACCGTGGGCGCCTGGACGATGGGCAGCCGGGTGCTCGGCTTCGCGCGCGACATCCTGATCGCCGCCCTGCTCGGCGCCGGCCCGGCGGCGGACGCGTTCTTCGTGGCGCTGCGCCTGCCCAACCTGTTCCGCCGCCTGTTCGGCGAGGGCGCGTTCAGCGCCGCCTTCATCCCCGCCTATGCCGGCGCCCTCGCGCAGGAGGGCGAGGCCCCGGCCCGCCGCCTCGCCGAGGAGGTCACCGCGATCATGGCGGTGTTCCTCATGGCCCTCACCATTCTCGGCCTGCTGTTCATGCCCCTGGTGCTCGACGTCCTGGCCCCCGGCTTCCGCGCCGATCCGGCGAAATTCGCCCTCGCGGTCCGGCTCTCGCGCATCACCTTCCCCTATCTCTGGCTGATCTGCCTCTGCGCCCTGTTCTCCGGCGTGCTGAACGCGCGCGGCCATTTCGCCGCCGCCTCCGCGGCCCCCATCCTATTCAATGTCTGCATCATCGCGACGCTGCTCATCCTGCACGCCGCCGGCCAGCGCGTGCCCGAGGCGCTGGCCTACGGCGTCGCCCTGTCGGGGATCGTGCAGTTCGTCCTGCTCGCCTGGGCGCTCGCCCGCGCCGGCTCGCCGCTGCGCCTGCGCGTCCCGCGCCTCACGCCGGGCGCGCGCACCGTGCTGCGCCGCCTCGGCCCCGGGCTGATCGGCGCCGGCGTCACCCAGCTCAACCTCACGGTCGACACCATCATCGCCTCGCTGCTGCCCACCGGCACCGTCTCGGTGCTGTACTACGCCGACCGGGTGAACCAGCTCCCCCTCGGCGTCATCGGCACCGCGGTCGGCACCGTGCTGCTGCCGAGTCTCTCGCGCCAGTTCCGCCGCAACGAGACCGATGCCGCCCGCGAATCGCTCAACCGCGCCATCGCCGTCTCGCTGCTGCTCACCCTGCCCGCCGCCGCCGCCCTCGCCGCGATCGGCCTGCCGGTGATGCGCACCCTCTTCGCCCACGGCGCCTTTTCCGACGCCGACGCCGCCCGCATCGCCGCCGCCCTCGCCGTCTATGCCTTCGGCCTGCCCGCCTTCGTGCTGGTGAAGCTGTTCGCCCCCGGCTTCTTCGCCCGCGGCGACACCTCCACCCCGGTCAAGACCGGGCTCGCCGCGGTCGCGATCAACCTCGCCCTCAACCTCGCCCTGATGCACCCGCTGCAACAGGTCGGCATCGCGCTCTCGACCAGCCTCGCCGCCTGGTTCCACGCCCTCGCCCTCGCCCTCCTGCTCCGCCGCCGCGCCGATTTCGCGCCGGACCGCGCGCTCGCCCGCCGCATCCTCGCCATCGCGCTGGCGAGCGGGCTGATGGCCCTCGCCCTGCTCGCCCTGCGCCGCACCGCGCTGATGCATCTCGCCCCCGTCGCCAGCCTCGCCCTGCTGATCGCCGCCGGCCTCGCCGTCTTCGCGCTCGCCGGCATTCTCCTCGGCGCCATCCGCCCGGCCGAGCTGCGCCTGCTCCTGCGCCGCCCCAAACCCGCCTGAACGGCGCTTGACCGGGCCGCCGAAGCGCGCTGATACAGCGGCCATGGCACGCATATTTTCGGGCATCCAGCCCACCGGAATCGCGCATCTCGGCAATTATCTCGGCGCGATCCAGAACTGGGTCGCGCTGCAGGAGGGCAACGAGGGCATCTACTGCCTGGTCGACCTGCACGCGCTCACCGTCTGGGTCGAGCCCGAGGCGCTGCGCCAGCAGACGCGGGTGAACGCCGCCCTGCTCGTCGCCTGCGGCATCGACCCCGCCCGCAGCATCCTGTTCCACCAGTCGGCGGTGCACGCCCATGCGCGCCTCGCCTGGATCTTCAACTGCGTCGCCCGCTTCGGCTGGCTCAACCGCATGACCCAGTTCAAGGACAAGGCCGGCAAGGACCGCGAGGCCGTCTCCACCGGCCTGTTCGTCTATCCCAACCTGATGGCCGCCGACATCCTCGCCTATCACGCGACCGAGGTGCCCGTCGGCGAGGACCAGAGCCAGCATCTCGAACTCGCCAACGACATCGCGCAGAAATTCAACCACGATTACGGGGTGGAATTCTTCCCCGCCATCACCCCGCGCATCATCGGCGGCAGCGCCCGCATCATGAGCCTGCGCGACGGCACCAGGAAAATGTCGAAATCCGACACCTCGGACCAGAGCCGCATCAACCTCACCGACGATGCCGACGCCATCGCCCAGAAGATCCGCCGCGCGAGGACCGACCCGGAACCGCTGCCCGAGCGCCCGGCGCAGCTCGATTCCCGCCCCGAGGCCCGCAACCTCGTCGGCATCTACGCCGCCCTCGCCGGCATCACCGCCGAGGAGGTGCTGCGCCAGCACGCCGGCAGCGGCTTCGGCCCGTTCAAGGAGCGGCTGACCGAGCTCGCGGTGCAGAAACTCACCCCGATCGGCGCCGAGACCAGACGCCTCGCCGCCGATCCCGCCGAGATCGACCGCATGCTCCAGGCCGGCGCCGCCCGTGCGGCGGCCATCGCCGAGCCGATCGTCGCCGAAGCCGAGCGCCTCGTCGGCCTGCTGCCCGCGCGCTGAACCGAAAACGCCCCCGGTTCCGGCCGGGGGCGCATCGTCAATCTTTGAACTTCAGTGGCTTAATGCCCGGAATTCGCGCCGGAGAAATCCGGCGCGAGGCCCGAGGCCGCGAGCTGCGAGGCGAGGATCTGCTTCAGCCGCGCCAGCCCCTCGGCCGACCCCGCCTCCGCCCGCGCCACCAGCACGGCCTGGGTGTTCGAGGCCCGCAGCAGCCACCACCCGTCCTCGGTCGTCACCCGCACCCCGTCGGTCTCCGACACGGTGGCGCCATCCGCCCGCAGCCGCTCGGCCACCTCGGCCACCACCTCGAATTTCCGGTCCTCCGCGCAGTCGAAGCGCAGCTCCGGCGTGTTGATCACCTGCGGCAGGCTCTTGCGGAAGGCGGAAACGCTCTCGCCGCTCCGGTTCACCGCGTTCAGCACGCGGATCGCGGCATAGATCGCGTCGTCGAACCCGTACCACTTGTCGGCGAAGAAAATGTGGCCGGACATCTCGCCCGCCAGCGGCGCGCCGGTCTCCGCCATCTTCGACTTGATCAGCGAATGCCCGGTCTTCCACATCAGCGGCGTGCCGCCCGCGGCGGCGATCTGGTCGAACAGCACCTGGCTCGCCTTCACATCGGCGATGATCATCGCCCCCGGATGCGCCGCCAGCACGTCGCGCGCCAGCAGCACGAGGAACTGGTCGCCGAACAGGATCTCGCCGGTATCGTCGACGATGCCGATCCGGTCGGCGTCGCCGTCGAAGGCGATGCCGATATCCGCCCCCTGCTTCTTCACCGCGGCCACCAGCTGCTCGAGGTTCTTCGGCACCGTCGGGTCCGGATGATGCGCCGGGAACCGCCCGTCGATCTCGGCGTTCAGCACCATGTGCCGCCCCGGCAGCGCCTGCACCAGCCGCGCGACGATCTCGCCGGCGGCGCCATTGCCGGTATCCCACACCACGTTGAGCATCCGGTCGCCGCCTTCCCAGTCCTCCAGCAGCCGGGCCAGATAGGCGTCGCTGACATCCTTTTCCTCGACCGAACCCTCGCCTTCCGGCTCCACATTCCCCGCCGCCGCCAGCCGCCCGAGCTCCTGGATCTGCGCGCCGAAGAACGGCTTGCGCCCGAGCATCATCTTGAAGCCGTTGTAGTTCGAGGGGTTGTGGCTGCCGGTCACCATCAC
>JAJYFW010000182.1 GCA_021785335.1 Pseudomonadota bacterium | reverse complement strand
CCCACGCCGCCGCCCGCCTGCCCGCTCGGCGGCTCGCCGTGCGTGGTGCCGCTGCCGCCGTTCGCCTCGCAGCTTCCGGTCCCGATGATGGAGCCGGATTTCAGTTTCATCCTGCCGTTCACCCTCGTGCCCGGGCAGGACGACAGCCTCGACCTCACTTTCCCCGGCATCGCCAGGGTCGATTTCTGATCCGGAACTATCGTTCCGGTGCCATGACGCCCGCGCCGCGCCGCGCCGCGCGCCGCAGCCGGGCCTTCGGCGCCGGCGTCGTCGCGTCCAGCACCGCGTGCAGCCGCGCCACCGTCTCGGGGGGCAGCCGCCTGATCTCCTGCGCGAGGCGGTTGGCGAGTGCCGTCTGCTCCGGCGTCAGCCCCGCAGTGTCCACCGCGATGCGCGGATGCGAAAGGCGCGCGAGCGCCGCAAGCTCCTCCGCCTCACCCCAGATGAGCCCGAGCAGTTCGCAGACCTGATGCACCAGGCCCGCGCGCGGCACGCCGCGCCGGCCGTGCTCCAGCGCCGAGAGGTAGGCCGGTGTCACCTGCAGCGCCCCGGCCATCTCGCGCTGTGTCATGCCGCGCTCGGCGCGCAAGGCACGCAGCCTCGCGCCGAACGGGGTCATGCCCGCCCCCGGTCGCGGCGCAGCAGCACCCGTACCGCGCCGGGGTTGGCCGGGTGCGGATGCGCCGCCCCCAGGATCAGCGGGCGCAGCGACGCCGCGTTGAGCCAGTGTGGCAGCTCGCGGCGCAGCACGCCGCCCTCCGGCCCCGCGCCGCGACCCGTTACGATCTCGACACAGCGCACGCCGTCCGCCGCCGCCTGTTCGAGGAAGCGCCCCAGCGCGCGGTGCGCCGCCGCCGCGGTGTGGCCGTGCAGGTCGAGCGTGCGCGTGGCCGCCATCCGCCCGCTGCGCAGCCTTTCCCAGTTGGCGCGATCGAGCCCCGCGGGTGCCGCGCCGATCGCCAATTCGCCGAGCGGCGCGCGCCGGGGCCGCGCGGCGCGGGCCTCTTGCTTTTCTTCCGTCTGCGACGTCGCCGGGGATGGCTCCTCCGGCGTCACCGGCCGGCGCCCCTTCAGCGGGCGTACCGAACCCGTGTAGCGCGACCAGGCATCGTCGCCGCCCGCGACCGTGGCGCGCGACGCCCTGTCGCGCGCGCCGGTCATGTCTCCTTTGCCTCGGGGTCGTCGTCGATCAGCACCACATGCAGCCGCCGCGGGCCATGCGCGCCGAGTTCCAGCGTGCTCTCGATATCCGCCGAGCGCGACGGGCCGGTCACCATCATGATGTTGCGCGGCATCGGCAGCCTGCCGGCGCGCTCCGCGCGCAGGGCGTCCCACGCCTCCTCGTAGGCGCCGAACACGCGGCTCGCGCGCAGCACCACTATTTCCGTGTCGGCAAGCAGGTTCAGCGTCGTCGGCCGATCCGGGGAGGCGGGCAGCATCAGCGTGCCGGTCTCGGCGATGCCGCCCCATCCGTGCTGGATCGAAACGAGGTCCGCCGCCTCGCCCTTGCCTTCGCGCAGCGCCAGCAGGGGGCGTTCCGACCACGGAATGTCGCGCAGTTCCGGATGCGGCGCGATCGCGACGGCGAACGGCAGGTTGTGCCCCGCGAGGTAGCTCGCCACCGCCTCCGGCACCGCGCCGGCGTCCGCGACGCGCGTGAAGCTGGCGAACACCGCCTCCAGGTTTTTCAGGAACAGGCTGACCTGCGCCGGCCGCGGCACGCGGCTGCGCGCCGGGATGAGCTGGCGGCGGTGCAGCGCCAGGCGCGCGCGCAGCAGCAGCGCCGTGTCCTCGGCCACCGGCCCGCGCCGCAGCCCGCGGCGGATCGCGCCCAGGATCGCTTCCCTGCTCATCGCGGATTGCGCCCTTGCTGGCGCTGCTGGCGAGCGTAACGGGCAAAGAAGGTCTCGCCCTCGGGCACCGGGAAATCGCGCCCGCTGGTCCAGCCGCCGGCGAAGGGCAGCCTGCGGAAGGCGCCGCGCCCGCGCGCGGCCAGCGCCATCGCGCGCGCCGCCGCGCGCGTCGCCAGCCGATACGCCGAGGGATGGCGCGCGAACCAGGCCCAGAGGGCGAGGTTGGCGCGCACCACCGGCGGCGTCAGGTGCCGCTCGAATTCGCGCTCGCGCCAGTGGCGCATCAGGTTCGGCAGCGGGATCTTCACCGGGCAGACGCTTTCGCACTTGCCGCAGAAGGTGCTGGCGTTCGGCAGGTTGCCGGCGCGGTCGATGCCGACGAGCGCCGGCGTCAGCACGGAGCCCATCGGCCCCGGATAGACCCAGCCGTAGCTGTGCCCGCCGACCGCGAAGAACACCGGGCAATGGTTCATGCAGGCGGAGCAGCGGATGCAGCGCAGCATGTCCTGGAACTCGGAGCCGACCATCGCCGAGCGGCCATTGTCGAGCAGGATCACGTGGTATTCGCCCGGGCCGTCGAGATCGCCTTCCTGCCGGGGCCCAGTGGAGAACGTGGTGTAGACGCTGAAGTCCTGGCCGGTGGCGGAGCGCGCCAGCACGCGCAGCAGGCTCGTCGTGTCCTCCAGCGTCGGCACCACCTTCTCGATGCTGGCGAGCACGATGTGCACCTTGGGCAGCGTCTGGGTGAGGTCGCCGTTGCCCTCGTTCGTGACGATGACGGAACTTCCGGTCTCGGCGATGAGGAAATTGGCGCCGGTGATGCCGACATCGGCGACGAGGAATTTCTCCCGCAGCTCCTCGCGCGCCTCGACCATGATGTCGCGCCGCTCGGCGAAGCGCCGGTCCGCCGGCCGGTCGGTATGCGCCTTGCGGAAGGCGCTCTCCCAGTCCTCGCGGTTGAGATGGATCGCCGGCGCGATGATGTGGCTCGGCGCCTCGTGGCGAAGCTGGAGGATGTATTCGCCGAGATCCGTCTCGACGGGCTGCACGCCGTTGGCCTCGAGGTAGTCGTTGAGCGCGATCTCCTCGGAGATCATGCTCTTGCCCTTGGTCACGGTGCGCGCGTCCACACCGCGGCAGATGGCGAGGACCGCCTCGCGCGCCTCGTCGGCCGTGGAGCACCAGTGCACGTGCCCGCCGGCACGCTCCACGTTGGCGGCGTATGTTTCGAGATAGAAATCGAGATGCGCGAGCGCGTGGTCCTTGATCGCCTTCGCGGTGTCGCGCAGCGCCTCGAACTCCGGCAGCGCCGCCGCGGCGGCCGCGCGGCGCGCGGCGAAGGCCCCGCGCGTGGCGGTCAGCGCCGATTGCAGCGCGGCGTTGTCCAGCGCGCGCTTCGCGCGGCGCTTGAAGTCCGGTGAGTCGACGTTCACTTCCTGCCTTCCCTCGCGCTGGCCCCCGCCTTGGCTGCCGGCTGGGCCGCCGGCTTCGCGGCGCCGATCGGCGGCACATCCTCCGTCATGCCGGCCAGTACCTCCGCGACATGCCGCACCCGCAGCTCGCGCCCCTCGCGCGCGGCGCGCCCGGCGATGTTGAGCAGGCAACCGAGGTCGCCCGCGAGCAGCGTGTCCGCCCCGCTCGACGCCACGTCGCGCGTCTTGTCGCCCGCCATGCGCACGGAGATCTCGGGATATTTCACCGAGAACGTGCCGCCGAAGCCGCAGCAGGTTTCGGGCTCGCTCATCTCCGTGAGCGTGAGCCCTTCCACGCTCGCGAGCAGGGTGCGCGCCTGCGCCTTCACCCCCATCTCGCGCAGGCCGGAGCAGGAGTCGTGGTAGGTGACGTTGCCCTCGTAGCGCGCCTCGACATGGGTCACGCCGCGCACATCGACGAGGAACGAGACGAGCTCGTGCACGCGGGACGCGAACGCATCGGCCTTCGCGCGCGTGTTGGGGTCGTCGTCGAACAGGTGCGGCAGGTGGTGGCGCAGCATGCCGGCGCAGGAGCCGGAGGGGGCGACCACGTAGTCATAGCCCGCGAAGGCGTCGAGGATGCGCCGGGCGAGGTCCCGCGCCGTCGCGCGGTCGCCGCTGTTGTAGGCGGGCTGGCCGCAACAGGTCTGCGCCCGCGGCACCTCCACGCGGCAGCCCGCCGCCTCCAGCAGCCGCAGCGCCGCAAAGCCGACGCTGGGTCTGTGCAGGTCCACGAGGCAGGTGACGAACAGCGCGACGCGCGGCGACTTCGACGGGAGCGACTTCGGCGGCGGCGATTGGGCTGAGGGCGAATCCGGCATAGGCGGAGGATAGACGCTGCCGGGTCCGGGGCAAACGGCCGCCGACGGCTTATGACGCCATCTCGATTGCCGCGAACACCTGGGCCAGCGCCGCGTTCATGGCCGCGACCTCGGCCGCCGGGCCCTGGCCCGCGAGCGGCGCGGTGGCAGCGATGCTGCGCTGGAGGCGGATGCGCGGTGCCGGGCCGTGCATGGCGAGCAGCCGCACGCCGAGCACCGCGTGCGCGGCGCCGCCCTCGACGTAGAGCGACCCCACGTCGCCCTCGAGCACGAGGTCCGGGTTGGCGAGGCTCGCGGGACCGAGCACGGCGCTGAACTTGCCGCTCGCCAGCAGCCAGGCGCGCAGCGCGTCGCCGATCCCCTCGGCCGGCGGCACCGCCCAGCGGTCGTAGAACGCCACCTCCACCTGCCCGTCCGGCAGCCGCGTCTGCAGGCCGCGCGCCCCCATGCCGGGCCCGGCCGAGAGGTCGCGCACCAGCAGCACCGGCCCGTGTGCGGGCGCCGGCAGGGCGGTCGGCCGATGGATGTCGAACGCCCAGTCGCGCCTGGCGACATAGGGGCGCGTGGGCAGGCCGCAGCCCGCGAGCAGCAATGGCAGGGCGAGGAGTGCGCGGCGTCTCACCTGTTGCTGGGCTCCTGCTTGATGGGTGGCGGACCAGCCAGCAGCGCGCCGGCCGGATAGCGGGCGAGCGTGTCGCTGAGGTCGCGCAGGTTCGCCGCCGCCGCCTGCGCGTCACGGAGCACCGGCGCCAGCGAGGCGGCGAGATCGGCCTGCGAGCGGTCGAGATGGGCCACCAGGTTCTCGAGCGAGGCGACGAGCGCCGGCAACCTGGCGGAGGCGGCGCCGAGCTTGCGCATCGCGTCCTGCGCCGCGGCGAGCGATTCCTTCGTCTGCGGCCCCCGCGCCAGCGCATCGACGCCCGAGGCC